>NZ_SDXQ01000047.1:0-54114 GCF_006964045.1 Arthrobacter sp. TS-15
ATCCGACGCGGACGGGCGGGCCCCGCCCGTCCGCGTCGGATCCGTGGCGGCCCGTGGCCCACCTGACGGCTGAAAAGAACTGGCTCAACGACCCCAACGGCCTCGTTTATCACGACGGTACCTATCACGCGTTTTACCAGTACAACCCCCGCGGAAACTCGTGGGGCAATATGTCCTGGGGCCACTCCACCAGCACTGATCTGGTCCATTGGGAGCAGCAACCCGTAGCCATGGAGGCAAGCCCGGAGGAAGAGATCTTCTCCGGCTGCATCGTGATGGACAAGAACAACGCCTCGGGACTCGGGTCGGCGGAGAATCCACCCATGGTGGCCCTCTACACCAGCGCCTACGGCAAGAACGGCGTGCTGCCCCAAGGCGCGCAGGCCCAGTCGGTGGCGTTCAGCGTGGACAACGGCATGACCTGGCAGAAGTACCAGGGAAACCCGGTCCTGAACCTGACACCCACCAACAACAACTTCCGTGACCCCAAAATCACTTGGTACGAGCCAGGCCGCTACTGGGTAATGACCACCGTGGTGGCCGACGCCCAGGTAGTGAAATTGTTCAAGTCCACCAACCTCCTCCGCTGGGAGTACCTGAGCGATTTCTCCGGCGTCGGCGCACAGGGAGGGCTCTGGGAAGTACCCGAACTCCTGCACATGGATGTGGAGGACTCCACTGCCAAGAAGTGGGTCATGCTGCTGAGCATCAACCCCGGCGGCATTGCAGGCGGCTCGGGCATGCAGTACTTCGTGGGCGAATTCGATGGGACACGCTTTACCGCCGAGGATGCGGCCGCTCCCGACGCGCCGCTCGACGAATCCCAGTGGCTGGACCACGGCGCCGACTACTATGCCGCAAACTCCATTTCCGGGGCACCCGGGGACAAACCCGTACTCCTGGGGTGGATGGGCAACTGGGACTATGCCCAGGACGTGCCCACCACACCGTGGCGCGGTTCCATGGCGATTCCCCGTGAACTCACCCTGGTTCGGGGCGGGAAGAGGTTTGAGTTGCGATCCTCCATAGCCGGAGTGGCCCGGGGAACGATGGAACGCGCCGGTGAAGTGAAGAGCAAAAACCTCACCGTCGGCTCCGCAGTCAAGGACCTCGGCCAGGACTTCCACCGGCGCACCCAGTTGATCGAGCTGGACATGGACCTGACGTCGGCGCGCGAGGCAGGCGTTCTCCTCCGGCACTCACCAGGCTCCGAGTCCGGGCTGCGCGTCTCCTATAACAAGGAGAGTGGGACTGTGAGGGTGGACCGTTCACAGGCCGGGACCACTAACTTCTCCCCTAAGTTCAGCCCGTTTCATGAAGTGGCGCTGCCCTCCCCCGGCAACAAGGTCCATCTCACCATCCTCCTGGACTTATCCTCCGTGGAAGTCTTCGCCGAGGGTGGCGACGTGGCTCTTTCTGACACGTTCTTCCCGGACTGGGATAGTGCGGCCACCTCGGTGTTCAGCACGGGCGGCGACACGGACTTCACCATTACTTCCCGATCTCTTTGAACTCCGCTGAGGGGCGGGATCTCACCCTTTACGACCACTCATTGGGGCGGGATCCTGTACCTCGTTGCCCGCTAAGGTCTCATTGAGGATAGTTTTGACCCTATGACATCCAGCGATGCCGCATTCGAACAGCTGATCACCGACGCCCGCCAATGGGCTTCCCAAGACCCGGACCCGGCGACGGCGGCTGCTCTCGTCGAGCTGGCCGAGCTCGCCGAGAGCGGTGATGCGGGAGCAGCGCAGGAACTGGGCGACAGCTTCAACGGCACCCTGCAGTTCGGCACTGCCGGCCTACGGGCAGCGCTCGGTCCCGGCCCCAACCGGATGAACCGCGTCGTCGTCCGCCGGGCAGCGGCAGGCCTCGCCGCTTTCCTCACCGAGACCATAGCCGCAGCGGCGCCAGGCACCCGGCCTCGCGCCGTCGTCGGCTTCGATGCCCGCTACAACTCGGACATCTTCGCCCAGGAAACCGCAGCAATCTTTACAGCAGCAGGCATCGAGACCTTCCTCATGCCGGCAGCACTTCCGACGCCGTTGCTCGCCTACGCGGTCCGGTCACTGAAGTGCGACGGCGGCGTGATGGTCACCGCCAGTCACAACCCGCCGCAAGACAACGGTTACAAGGTCTACCTCGGACGGCACGCCGTGACCGAAAGCGGACGCGGTTCGCAGATCGTGGCGCCATACGACACGGAGATCGCAGCCAAGATCGAGGCTGTAGGTGCATTGGATTCGATCACGCTGGCAGAAGACGGCTGGACCGTGCTGCCCATGTCCATCGCCGCCGAGTATGAAGACGCCGTGGCCGCTTTGGTGGATCGGGACCATTTCCCGGCCCGGGACCTCAAAATCATCCTCACACCCATGCACGGTGTCGGCGGTGAAACGGCTGTCTCCGTCCTCCACGCCGCAGGGTTCACCGACGTCACGCTGGTGGCCGAGCAAGCCGAGCCGGACCCGGATTTCCCCACCGTCGCGTTCCCCAATCCGGAGGAGCCCGGCGCCCTGGACCTGGCCCTCGCCGCGGCTGCAGAATCAGGTGCAGATATTGTTTTGGCCAACGACCCCGACGCCGATCGGGCCGCTGTTGCTGCGCTGGATCCCTCCACGGGAGCCTGGCGGATGCTCCGCGGCGACGAAGTGGGAGCGCTGCTGGGCGCGCACGTGGTGGCGCGCATGGCTGCCGCTGCCGGCGATGAGCCGCAGACGGGCGTGTTCGCTAACTCGATCGTGTCCTCCCGGCTACTCTCGCGCATCGCGGCCGCAGCAGGGTACGCCCACGAGGAGACGCTCACGGGCTTCAAGTGGATTTCAAGGGTTCCCGGACTCAGCTACGGGTACGAGGAAGCCCTGGGATACTGCGTGGCGCCGGATTTGGTGCGCGACAAGGACGGCATCTCGGCGGCAGTGTTGATTGCGGAACTGGCAGCGGCAGCAAAGGCCGAGGGCAAAACGATCTTCGACACGCTGGACGACCTCTACCTGGTTCACGGGCTCCATGCGAGCGACCAGCTCAGCATCCGGGTGGCGGATCTGGGGCTTTTGGACGCCATGATGAATCGCCTGCGGGTTAACCCGCCGGAAGCGTTCGGGGGGTCCGCGGTCGAGGTTTTCACCGATCTTGCCGAAGGAAGCGAAGCCCTGCCTCCCACGGACGGGCTGCTGTACCTCACAAGGGACCAGAGCCGCGTCATTATTCGTCCCAGCGGCACGGAGCCCAAGCTCAAGTGTTACCTGGAAGTCATCCAGGCTGTGGAGTCCGCGGCGGAACTTGCCGCCGCGCGCCAAGCAGCGCGAACGTCCCTGGATGATGTTCTCAGGGACGTCAGCGAAGCATTGGGTTTGTAAAACTCCTAGAGTTCAACCTCAATAAAACCATCCACCAAACGGGTGGCGAACGCGTCGAGCTTGAGTTCGGGGTTGGTGAAGCATTCGCCGGTTTCGAGGTCGTAGACCTCTTTGTGCAGCGGCGATGCGATGGTGGGCCGGGTTCCGCGGGATCCGATGATTCCGCGGGCCATAACGTTGGCGAGCGTCGCCGGATCCTGCTGCGCTACGGCGAAGACTTCGGTGGGTGCTGTGCGGAACAACGCAACCTGACGTCCGGCGATCAGCGCGGCTTCGCCCCAAGCCAGTTCGAGTTCGTCCACCGCGCAAACACGGTGCCAGGCGGCGGTGGTGGTCAGGTCCTCGGCACGGTCCAGAATTACGGTCATTTCAGCCCCTCTCACAGTGTCCGGGTGCTGGTATTTTCACCGTCATTCCCCCGGACCGGGCCACACTTGCGGCCACTCCTCCAAGCTAAGACCACGGTGTTTCATCGGTTGTCCGTGTATGTGTCCAATGCGTAAAAGAGACCTCACACCTGATGAAATGCGTTCGTGATGCAGAAGTTAAGATCACGAAACATAAGGGAAACTGAAGCGAAACTGCCCGTCCCTAGGCTGGAAGCACAAGTTGCGACAGATCCGTATGCAACATCTGCGAAAGGCCCACCAGTGACCGGACACACTTCAAGTACAGAGAACCCGCGCCGCGTCGTCGTCGTCGGCGGCGGCCCCGCTGCCCACCGTTTCGCCGATGCCATGTTCAATCGCGGTCTTGAAGGTTGGCAGGTTACGGTGCTGACCGAAGAGGCGCACCTCCCCTACGACCGTGTGGCGCTGAGCAAGGCACTGACGGAAACCGATGTAGACCTCACCCTGGGCAACGCGTCCATGTGGGACCATGAGGCCCTGACCCTGGTCACCGGCGAGCGCGCCGTGAAGATCGATTCGGTCGCCAAGAGTGTCCTCACCGCCGCCGGCAACAAGTATGAGTACGACCACCTGGTGGTGGCTACAGGTTCTGACGCAGCCCGACTCCCTATCCCGGGCGCAGAGCACACGCACGTTTACCGGACACTTGAGGACGTGTGGGCCATCAATAAGGCCATCGCCGAACTGAGCGGGAAGCTGGGCCGTAAGGTCAACGCCGTGACCATCGGCGGCGGTCTCCTGGGCCTGGAATCTGCGGCTGGCACGGAGCAGCTCGGCGCCACTCCCATTGTCATCAACGGCTCGCCCTGGCTCATGAACACCCAGCTGGATGAAGGTGCGGGGCAGGCACTGGGCCGGTTGATCGAAGCGAAGGGCTTTGAAGTCCACGGCGGCGTCTTCCCCTCCGAGGTATTGACGGACGACGACGGCAATGTCACCGGAGTCTTGATGGCTGACGGCCGCACCATTGAGGCGGACTTGGTAATCGTGGCTATCGGCGTCAAGCCTCGCGACGATCTCTTCCGCGCAGCAGAAGGCGAAGAGCAGCTGTTCAGCCTGGGCCAGCGCGGCGGCGTTGTCATCAATGATTTCTGTGCCACCGAAGTGGCCGGCATTTGGGCCATCGGTGAAGTAGCCAACTTTGAGGGCATGTGCCTGGGACTTGTTGCTCCTGCCAACACCATGGCTGAGATCGTGGCCGACCGCCTGCACGGTGGCGAAGCAACGTTCCCCGGCTTTGATACCGCCACCAAGCTCAAATTGTCCGGTGTGGACGTGGCCAGCTTCGGGGACGCGTTTGCCCGGACCGAGCACTCCCTGGAAATCGTGTACGCGGACCCCGCTCGTGGCGTTTACCAGAAGATTGTCACCACCGATGATGCAAAGACGCTCCTGGGCGGCATCTTCGTGGGCGACGCTTCCCCGTACATGAGTCTTCGCCCGCTTCTGGGCCGCGAACTGTCCGCCGAGCCGGGCGCCTACCTGAGCGCTGCCGGTGGTGGCGAGGCTCCGGAGACCGAGCTTCCGGACGATGCCATCCTCTGCTCCTGCAACAACGTGGCCGCCGGAACCATTCGCGACACCATCAATGGCTGCGGTGCCTGTGAGGGCAACTCCCCCGTGCAGGAACTCGGCGAGTTGAAGGGCTGCACCCGGGCCGGCACGCAGTGTGGCTCGTGCGTTCCCATGCTCAAGAAGCTCCTTGAAGGCGAACTGAAGAAGTCCGGCATCGAGGTCTCCAAGGCCCTCTGTGAGCACATCAGCCTCTCCCGCCAGGAACTCTTCGACGCCATCCGCGTCCTGGAGCTCACGTCCTTCGAAGACATCATGGCCAAGTATGGCACGGGCGCCGGTTGCGATATCTGCAAGCCCACCATCGCCTCCATCCTGGCCAGCCAGCACTCCGCGTACGTCCTGGACGCCGGCCGCGGTGCGCTGCAGGACACCAATGACCGCGCCCTGGCGAACATGCAGAAGGACGGCACCTATTCGGTGGTCCCCCGCATCGCCGGTGGCGAGATCACGCCGAAGGGCCTGGGCGTCATCGCCGCCGTCGCTGAGAAGTACAACCTCTACACCAAGATCACCGGCGGCCAGCGTATCGACATGTTCGGTGCCCGCCTTGAGCAGCTTCCGGACATTTGGAAGGAACTGGTGGATGCCGGTTTCGAATCCGGTCAGGCCTACGGCAAGAGTCTTCGCACGGTTAAGTCCTGTGTTGGTTCCACCTGGTGCCGGTTTGGTGTGCAGGATTCGGTGGCCATGGCCATCGCGCTGGAGCTGCGTTACCGTGGCCTCCGCAGCCCGCACAAGCTGAAGATGGGCGTCTCCGGTTGCGCCCGTGAATGTGCAGAAGCCCGTGGCAAGGATGTTGGTGTCATTGCCACGGCCGATGGTTGGAACCTGTATGTAGGCGGTAACGGTGGCGCCACCCCGGCCCACGCCCAGCTGTTGGCCAAGGACCTGGACGACGAAACCCTGCTGAAGTACATCGACCGCTACCTCATGTACTACATTCGCACCGCAGACCGACTCCAGCGCACCGCACGCTGGCAGGAAGAACTGGACGGCGGCATCAAGCACGTCGAAGAAGTAGTGGTCAACGACTCCCTGGGCATCGCTGAAGAGCTTGAGGCGGCGATGGCCAAGCACATCGACACCTATGAGGACGAGTGGGCCGAGACCCTGAAGGACCCGGAGCGCCTCCGCCGTTTCCGTTCTTTCGTCAACGCCCCCAACCAGAAAGACGAGTCCATTTCCTTCGTACCGGAGCGCGGCCAGATCCGTCCGGCCACCAACGAGGAAAAGGGCGGCGTGCTCATCGCTTCCACCATCCCGGTCCGCAGCGAAACCGTCGGCGTAGAAAACTAGGGGTTCACCATGCAGCTCACCATTGATCTCACCGGCCGCGACGTCCTGGTCACGGGAAATGAACAATCGGCCCGTCAAGCAGTCCGCCGCTACCAAAAGGCCGGCGCCAACGTGTACCGGCTCAGCTCCCCCGAAGGCATGTCAGGTGACGGCCAGCTGCCCGAGCGCCCTTTCTTGGTGGCCGTAGTGGACGACGGCGGGGCCGGCTGGCTGCCGTTGGTGGAACGCTGCCGCGACGCCGGGGTTCCCGTTGCGTTTGAGCCTGCTCCCGGAGCCGAAGGCCATGTGACCCTGGTGGGTGGGGGCCCTGGGGCCTTGGACCTGCTCACCGTGGGTGCCGTGGACGCACTGCGCGATGCCGACGTCGTCTTTTATGACCGGCTCGCTCCCTACCAGGAGCTGGCCGATCTGACCTCTGCAGAACTCGTGGACGTGGGAAAGCAGCCCGGGCTCCATAAAGTAACTCAGCGGGACATTGAAAAGCTCATGGTGGACGCTGCACTGCTGGGCAAGAACGTTGTCCGGCTCAAGGGCGGGGACCCGTACGTTTTTGGCCGTGGTGGCGAGGAAGTGGCGGCCTGTGTTGCAGCCGGTGTTCCCGTCCGGGTCATCTCCGGCGTCACCAGCGCGATCTCCGTGCCCGCCGCAGCCGGCATTCCAGTGACACACCGCGAAGTGAGCCACATGTTCACCGTGGTCTCCGGCCATGCCCCCTTGACCGAGAAGGAACACACCCATCTTGCCGGCCTCGGCGGGACGATCGTGGTCCTCATGGGCATCGGTACCCTGCCGCAGCTGGCCGCTGGTCTTCGCCGGGCAGGGATGAGGCCGGACATGCCCATGGCGGTGGTGGAACGTGGCTACCGCCCGGGGCAGCGCACCACCATCGCGGACCTCGGTACCATCGAAACGGCGGCCACCGGCTGCAGCAACCCGGCCGTACTGGTCATCGGCGAGGTGGTCCGCGTTGCTGAAGCCAACCGGAACCATGCCGAAGCATCCGCTGAACTGAGCCGACTCGCGGCTTCGCTCCTTGAAGCCTGAAGGTAAGAACCCATGACTGTTGCACATGCCATCGAAGTCCAGGACGCTACGGCCGCGCCGGAAGCTTCCGAAGCCGTAGAAGCGCCGCTGGACGGTTTCCGCATTGGCGTCACCTCGCACCGCCGCTCCCGGGACCTCATTGAGGCCCTGGAGCGTCGCGGCGCGAGCGTGCTGCACGCCCCGGCTTTGAAGATCGCCCCGGTGCAGGAGGATATGGTCCTCATTGAGGACACCCGCACCATCATCGCGGCTAAACCGGACATCTGCATCGCCACCACGGCATACGGGATGCGCCGCTGGTGTGAAGCCGCAGATTCTTTCGGCATCGGCGAGCAACTCCTGGAAACGCTGTCCGCGTGCCGCATGTTCGTCCGTGGCCCCAAAGCCCGCGGCGCCGTGCGGGCGGCCGGTCTTGCCGACGTCGGAATCAGCAGTGACGAAACCACCGCGACTCTGGTGGACATGCTGCTGGCCGAAGGCGTTCGCAACAAGACCGTCGCTGTGCAGCTGCACGGGTACACCGACGTCCGCCAGTTGGAACGGCTCCGCATGTCCGGCGCCACGGTCCTGACCGTGACCCCGTACCGCTGGGTTAAGCCCGACGGCGAAGACAAGCTGCCGCGGCTGATCGAAGCCGTGGTGGGTGGCAACCTCGACGTCCTGACGTTCACCAGCGCCCCCGCCGTGGATGCGATGTGGAGCACCGCCCACGAAATGGGCCTCTACCGCCAGCTCATCGAAGCCCTGAAGGGTCCGGTAACTGTTGCGGCCGTTGGGCCGGTCACCGCACAACCGCTGGTCGACGCCGGGCTGACGCCACTGATTCCCGACCGGTACCGCATGGGTGCGCTGATCAGGCTGGTGACCGAACATCTCTCGTTGAACCACGTACGGCGTTTGGAAACAAAGAGCGCCACCATCGAATTGCGCGGACGCTGCTTGCGGATTAACGGCGAGGTGGTGGACCTTGCACCGGCTCCCCTGCTGCTGTTACGAGCGCTGCTGGGTGCGGGTGGAGCTGTACTGTCCCGGGAGGCTCTCTCTGATTTGTTGGACCTGCGCGGCTCTGTGCACGCCCTGGACATGACGGTGAGCCGGCTGCGGTCCTCCCTTCCGGACGGCAAGCTCGTGGAAACCGTGGTGAAGCGCGGTTACCGGTTGCGGGCTTAGGTCTCCTGCCACGGTTTTCCCTACCACGCTAGGCCGCCTTCACCAGGGGAAGTTCGTCCCAGTTGGTGGTGTAGCGGGGGCTGAGCATGTCCCGTTTCATGGACCAGTCCGGGCCGCCCTTGATGCCCGCATGGCCCAAACCGATGGAGCCCCGGCCATACCGCTTGCTGACTTGCTCCAGCAAGGGGCCTATGCCCCGCTCTTCATGCGGGTTCTCGAAGATTTCCAATGGTTTCTGATTGCCGCTGGGGCGAAGGTCAGTGACCATGATCCCGGCTTTGGCGTACCTAACGCCTTCTTGGATCCTGGGAACCAGAGCGTGTGCGGCCTTGGTCAGCAGAACGGGGTCCGAGGTTGGCATAGGTAGTTTGACGTTGACAGTGGGGAACGATTTGTCGTTGGGGTTGTAGACCGATGTTGCAGCAAAGGCAGTCAGCAACTTGGCCTGAAGATCGTGCTTGGCCAGCCTGGCACTGGCCATCTGACCGTAGACGCTGAGCACCTGACGTAACTCCGCGGCCGTGGTGATCGGCGTGGAGAAAGACCGGGAGAAAATCAGTTGGTCCCGCCCGATTCGTTCTTCCTCCATGGGGATGCAGGGCGTGCCTTGCAGTTCCAAGACAGTGCGCATCATGACGATGGAGAATTTATCCCTCAACGCCACAGGGTCGGCCCGGACCAGGTCCAAGATAGAGAAGATCCCCATCGCATTCAGGCGTTTCGTGAGCCTGCTGGCCACACCCCAGATCTCGATCACGGAGAGCCGCGCCATGAGTGTTTCGCGTTGGGCCTCGGGGATGGAGTCCCAACGGCACACACCGTTGAAGGCCGGATTATGCTTGGCCCATTTGTTGGCGAGCTTGGCCAGTGTCTTGGTGCGCGCGATACCTACGCAAACTGGAACCCCCACGTGCCGTTGGCACGCAACCTTGATGGTGCGCCCCAATTCCCACAGGTCTTCAGGTTGCCCCTTCACTCCCAGGAACGCCTCATCAATGGAGTACACCTCCTGCCATGCTGAGTACCGGGCCAGGAGCTCCATGACGCGCGAGCTGATGTCTCCGTACAGTTCGTAGTTGCTTGAGAGTGCTATGAGCCCCCATTCCTTGGCACGCGGCGCAAGCTTGAACCACGGCTCCCCCAGCCCGATCCCCAGTTTCTTGGCCTCCGGCGATCTGGTCACGGCGCAGCCGTCGTTGTTGGACAGGACAATCAACGGTTTGCCCTCCAACGCTGGGTTGAAGGCACGCTCCGCCGAGGCGTAGAAGCAGTTGATATCCACATGGGCAATCTCCTGCATGCGGTGCATGAGCGCTGGCTTGGACATTCCACTCCCTGGCTTGGTGATAGCATGCGCGCCCCCGTTTCAGTGCAGGACACGCCGTTGATTCGAACATATATTCGAATGCTTCTACTGTACCCTCGGGCCCCGACAAGAAAACATCCCGCCCACCGGACTGTGGAAAAGTCCGATCAGGCAGGATGCCAGAGGTACGGAAATCCAAGTAGCTCTTGCGCGAACTCAAGGAAGGGCATGTAACGGTGACCCCTGATGGCCTGGATTCGCTCGGCTGGGACGCGGCCACCCGGCGGCTCCGGTCCTTCCCCGTGGCCCACGGGACACTGCCTGAACGCAACCAAGATGTCCTCAGTTTCGACTCCTCTCGCCACAACTCCCACCGGCAGTCCTTACCCGTCTCACCGGGCTTCACAGACTGACAGGCTCCCGCTGGTACGTCACGGTGTCGGGCGGGCCGCCAGAAACAGGCCCACAAACGTCCAGCACCCTGAGACTCGGGGGACCCTGTTCCCCGGCAACGCACGGGTCCAGAGCGGCCCTACCGCAGCACGCGGGATGACGGAGACAATGGTCCTATGAGATTGGAATTGCTGCACATTGATGGGTGCCCCAACACAGTCAAAGCCTACGAGCGTCTCAAAGAGGCCCTGAGCTGCGTGGGCCGCGGCGACGTTGAAGTTCACCTTCGGGTACTGAAGTCAGCGACAGATACCGAGAACACCGGATTCGCCGGCTCGCCGACGATCACCCTGAACGGAACCGACATCTTCCCAGCGGGCGCGCCCGCAAGCGAGCTGGCCTGCCGTATCTACATGACTCCGGATGGCTTTGCCGGCCTACCGACTGTCGATCAGCTAGCAGAAGCGCTGACGAACAGTGGAATCTGACACCGCGACCTGCTCGTGCTGCGGCAGAACGATGCAACGCAGCAAACTCCACGCTCTCGGCTCCGAACCCACCCTACATATGCCGTCGCTGCGGTCTATGGGTCGCGCTACGGCTCCGACGGGACATCCCCAACCAACGCTGATGTCACAGCCCCTCAGCCCTTAGCTTCGCCGCCGGCTGGTGTTTCCGACCCCGACTCCGACCGCACGGCTTCGTCGAGGAGCTGCCGGAATTGGGCTTCGGTGTTCAGGGTGAGTTTCTTTCCGTTCAGGAAGAACGTAGGGGTGCCGGTCACGCCGAGGGCTTTGCCGTCGGCGACGTCGTGGCTGATCCGGTCTTTGGTTGCTTGGTCGGCGATCGCGGCATCGTACTGCGCCAGGTCCAAACCGAGTTCCTGCGCGGACGTCCTGAACAGAGCCGCTTGGGAGTCGCGCTTTTCGCCCCAATCGGGTTGGGTTGCGAAGAGTTTGGAGGCCATCTCCTGGTACTTTCCCTGCTGCGCGGCGGCTTCCACAGCCAGCGCGGCGGTCCAGGAGTTCCGGTGGCCGGGCAACGGGAAGTAGCGGTGGACGAACGTGATCCGGTCCCCGTATTCCTTCTTCAGTTCCTCCACCAAGGGTTCAGCGGCGCGGCAGGATTCACACTCGAAGTCCAGGAACTCGACCAGCTGGGCTTTCTCGATGGCCGGGCTCGTGACCCGGTGACTGTTCTCCCTGACGAGCTGGGCGTCAGTGGCCGCGAGTGGGGCGGCCGGAGCCGGCTTGTTGGCGGTAAGCACTGCGTACCAGATCACGCCGGCACCCACTATCGCGCCGAGAAGGATCCAAATCGCGATGCGGACCCTTCGGCCGGAAATGACTGCGCTCATCGATCAGCCGGCTTTGATCCAAGCTTCACACTGACAGGCTCCGCCACGGCATCCGATCTGCAGCCTGCGCAGCAAGTATCCGCTGGCTCTGCGGCGGCTGGGCGCGCGAGTTCGACGACTACCGGAGCGGACACTGGTGACGCCTCAGAAGTGGGCGCGCAGCAGTCGTCATCATCTTCGTCAGCGTGGCCGTGATCGGCGTGCGGGACAGTGCAGCAAGCCTCGCCTTTCCAGGAGTTGATACCTTCGCGGACGGCGATACCGGCAATGACCAGCGCCGCGCCGGCATCGGCCCACCACCAGCCCAGGGTGCTGTTCAGGACCAGACCGATCAGCAGAACTGCGGAGAGGTAGGTGCAGAGCAGGGTTTGCTTGGAATCGGCGACGGCGGTCCTGGAACCGAGCTCCCGCCCGGCACGTCGCTGTGCCCACGACAGCACGGGCATGATCGCCAAACTCAACGCAGCGATAACGATGCCCGGGGTTGAGTGCTGGGCCTCACCCGCCCCGGTCAGTGAGCGGACAGCGTCCACGGCCACGAACGCGGCCAGGGCGAAGAAGGAGATGGCAATGATCCGCAACGTCAGGTGCTCACGCCGCTCCGGGTCCTTGGCGGAGAACTGCCAGGACAACGCAAGAGCCGAAGTAACCTCGATAACCGAGTCCAGTCCGAAGCCGATCAGCGCCGAAGAGTCCGCGATCCCTCCGGCCCAGAGCGCCACGACCGCCTCGATGACGTTATAAGTGATGGTTGCGGCCGCGAACAGGCGGATGCGACGCATCAGGACAAGCCGGCGCTCCGAGGCAGGAGCTTCGAGGACCGCGCTCATACCAGGCACGTCCCGTCCGGGGCGCACCAGGCCGGGTCCACGGCGAGGACGACACCAATCAGGTCTTTGATGGCGTGACCAAGCCTGGCATCTGCCAGTTCATACCGGCTCCGCCGCCCATCAGGAACGGCCACAACGAGCCCACAGCCCCGCAGGCACGACAGATGGTTGGACATGCTCTGCCTCGAGACCCCCAACGAATCTGCCAGATCCGAGGGATAGGACGGGGCATCAGAGAGCGCCAGAAGGATCCGGGCGCGGGTTGGGTCCGACACCGCATAGCCGAACCGGGCCAGAACTGGTGCGTGAGTGAGCGTCTCCATACGAAAAAAGTACATCGATGACTGTATTCACGCAATTCTGTACTCAAGCTCTTCGACCCCGCCCGGACTGCCAGTCTTCACGCTTACGACGCCCAATCAGACGAACACCCATGGCTGAAGAAGCGGGTCCATTTGATGGAAAGCTACTTGGAGGTCCGCCAGCAGGGAGAATGTTCCGGCGATTCCAACGACGGTCACCATCGTGCGAAAGAAGAGGCCCGGGAGGGCTTTGGCGACCCAGAGGGTGCGAAGCCCCACCGGCTGGATTCAGTCAGATGTGATGCAGGCACGTTGTGGCGACGCCCCAAATGGTCAGCTCCGACATCGCGGGCACTCGAATGTCCGGATACTTGGGATTGTCCGCCTGCAGCACCACTCCCGACGGCGTGACGCGCAGCCTTTTGATGGTCAACTCACCATCAAGGACAGCAACGACGACGGACCCATCTTTGGGCTCCAGTGCCCGGTTAACGATCAACTCATCCCCGTCACTGATCCCGGCACCCTCCATGGACTGACCCGTCACCCTCACCACGAACGTGCTGGTGGCATCCTTGATCAGGTGCTCATTGAGGTCGATCCGGCCATCAAAATAGTCCTGCGCAGGCGAGGGATATCCCGCCGCCACAGGAATAGGTGCCAACAGTACTGACATCAGGGAAAAGCCCGCATCTATCACGCGGGGGCCGACTATCACGCCCACAACACACCTTTATTCGAATATATGTTCGATAATTCAGTGTACAGCGGACCCCCGACATTGTTGCCACCAGCGTTGAGAAGCTGGTCCTCAGGTTCATGGTGTCCTCGGTAGTGCTGTGGTTCCGAGTTCCGCCAGACACGCAAGGTCACGCGCCAGCGGTAAGGCAAGTGTCAGCGGCGCCGACCTTAGCGTCCTCGACGCCCTGTACTCAGGCAAACCACGGCCGCGGGGGCCTCTAATGCGCGGAGCGGCTGTCGCGTGGGATCAGCCACTCTTGACGGTGACGTCATAGGAGAAAGGCTTCGGTATGACGCCCGGCCAGGAACCGTCTTTCTTGAACAGGGAGAGGTTCCGCGCCCCCTCCGGGTCATCAGCACTGAGCGGGATAATCACGGTGTTGTGCTCCGAGGGCGTGGAAGTTTGCGGGCTGAGCCAGGCAGAGCCCACGGCTGCGGCTGTGAGGTCGAAGAATGGCTCGCGGTCGGCGGTGCTCGCAGAGATCTGGATCTGTGTATTGGGCATATAGCCCTCGCCCACAGCCCACACGTTGCGGACGATGTAGTCGATGAGCAAGTCGCCGTAGGTGACGGTGTACCCGGGCTCAATGTCGAACGCCACCGCGTAACCGGTGTTGCCCTTCACATTAGGTGGGCCTCCGCCTGCAAAGTCGGTAACGGAAATCCCGGGAATAGCGTCGATGGCCTCGCGGGCTTCAGCAATGGTCTGCCCGGTGTCCGCGTCGTGCGGAATGGATCGGGGGTCCTGTTCGGGCAGTGGCGCCGGCGCGTTGCATGCCGTCAGGAAAGAAACGATCACGGCCACCATGGCAGCCCTGGCCACAGCTCGGAGGGAACGGGTCATGACCCTATTATGTTGGGTCGATACCGTACGTGCGTGACCAACCCGGTCCCGCGCACCCCGGTCTGCTCAAGCGTCAGGTTCCCTACGTCGTCGAGCAATCGCTCCCCGCCACCAAGAATCATGGGTGAAATGTGCAGCCGCAACTCGTCCATGAGCCCGGCTGAAAGGTACTGGCGGGCTGTCTGCGCTCCCCCGGCAATCGCTACATCTTTGTCCGCAGCCGCTTCCCGGGCCTGCGCCAACGCCGATTCAATGCCGTCGGTCACAAAGTAAAAAGTTGTGCCGCCCTCCATCTCCAACGGCTCGCGACGATGGTGGGTCAGAACGAATACGGGGGCGTGATACGGCGGCTCCTCGCCCCACCAACCCCGCCATTCCTTATCCCACGCCGCCGGTCCGGGTCCTGCGAACATGTTGCGTCCCATGATGAAGGCACCTGCCGCCAGGATCGCCTCAATCTCGGGTGCGTTCGCCTCCGGCTCCTCGAACATCCATCTGTGCAGGAACTCTGCGCCGTCGCCCAACGGTTCCTCCAGCCGCTGGTTGGGACCGGCAACATATCCGTCCAGGGAAACAGTCAGATCGCACGTGACGTGGCTCATGCGTCCATCATTACATCTGCACTATCACCGCTCCAGACGGGCCTTGAAGCCGGCCCGGCGGAACCCACATGTGACGCACGTTATTACCGGCCGGTAAACACCACGCTACGGATAGGCCCTAGATGGCAACAGCGGCGAAACACCCGCGAAAAACCGGACCCCTACGCTGATGAACAACAGCAGGTCACATGAGCGAAAGGGCCAAACATGTCCGCCATCCCGTCCGCACCTTCCCTCCACATCGTCATTGCAGGCGCAGGCCCAGCGGCCCAGGCCTTGGTGCGGCGACTCGCCGGCGGGTCCGACTCCCGGCAGCGCGCCTTCCGGGGAACCATCACAGTACTCAGCAACCGCGACGAGTGCCCTGAGGCCCTGTTGGAACTCGCCGAACTCCCCCAGGTCTCGGTCCGCTTCGGCCAGGCGGCCAGCTTCATTGACGCCGACGCAAGGATCGTCACCACCGTGGACGGCATGGAGTTCTCCTACGACCAGTTGGTCATCGCCACCGGCTCGGCCCCGGCCCTTCCGCCGGTGGCAGGCGCCGAATCTGGCCTGAGCTACTCCACCATCGATGACGCCGCTTCCATCGGCGAAGCGGTCAAAGACGTCACCCGGTTGGTGGGCCGCCGCCCGCTGGGAATCCTGGTGGGTAACGGTCCTGCAGCGGGCCAGGCTGAGGCCGTGCTACGGGCCCGCGGCGTCCGCCCCGTCCGCACAACCCTCCGCCCCACCGCCGTCGTGCCTTTCCCGGGCACTGACGCCGGAACCGGACCCGACGCCCGTCCTCAAGGTTCCGCACTGCCGGCAACCGGCATCCTCTTCGAAGATGGCAGCAGCATGAAGGGCGACTTGGTGGTCCTGGCCGAGGAACGCACTGCCCGCAACGATCTCGCCGAAAGCGCCGGACTCACAATAGCTTCCGACGGCGGCATTTCAGTGGGGCGCGACCTCACCACCTCCGTGCCGGGAATCTGGGCGATCGGCGATGCCGCGTCCTGCGACGGGCTCCGCTTGGGCCTGCTTCTCTCCGCCGATTCCTCTGCAATGCTGTGCGCCTCCGGGCTGCTCCTCAGCGCGGGAAAAGAGGATCAGCAGACGCTGATTGCCGCCTGACCCTGTGCCGGCGGCGGCCCGGGCGGCACTTGGGGCATGTGGCAAGATGGTCCTTTGACGGGCAGTGACAACCCTGCGGCCACCGGGCCGGCCACGCCCTGCACGGAAGGATCCCATGAGCAACGAAGCCGTCGCCTCTGCAAATATCGCCTCCTACATTGACCACACACTGTTGAAGCCTGAGGCCAGTGAGGCTGACGTCCTCAAGGTGTGCGCGGAGGCCGTCGACTACAAGTTCAAGTCAGTCTGCGTCAACCCGGTGTGGGTCAAAACCGTCACCAAGGCCCTCAAGGGTTCCGGTGTGCTCACGTGCTCGGTGATCGGGTTCCCCCTGGGCGCCACCCCCAGCGACGTCAAGGCCTTTGAGGCCCGCGGTGCCGTGCTGGACGGCGCGGATGAAATCGACATGGTGATCAACATGGCCTCCGCCCGCGCTAATGACAAAGGCGCGCTGGTGGATGACATCAGGGCCGTGTCCGAGGTAGTCCACGCCGGTGAAGCCATCCTGAAGGTCATCATCGAAACATCCATGCTGAGCGATGAGCAGAAGGTGATCGCCTGCGAAGCGGCTGTGGAAGCGGGGGCGGACTTCGTCAAGACTTCCACCGGATTCAATGGCGGCGGCGCAACCGTTGAAGACGTTGCACTGATGCGCAAGACCGTGGGACCGGACCTGGGCGTCAAAGCCTCCGGTGGCGTGCGGTCCCTGGCTGATGCACAGGCTATGATTGCTGCTGGTGCAACACGTATCGGAGCGAGTTCCGGAATTGCCATTGTCAAAGGTGAACAGGGTTCATCTGCCTACTAAGGCTTCCGCTGCCGTCAGAGATTTTGAGCCCTGCGGGGCCGAGGAGGAATGAATGTCCAAGAACGCCACAAGCGCCCCCATTGAAAAAGAGAATAGTCTCGTCCAGAGCATTGTGCTGTTCGTGGTCATGATCGCGCTCTTCCTGGGCGCCATCTACTCCCTGTCCTTCCTGACGCTGGATAACCCGTGGCCGATGGCCGTGTGCCTCGGCCTGTTTGCCCTGGCTTTCTGGATCCCGCAGACCGTTTTTGGCCGCTCTGACTCCGCAGGCGAAAGCTAAGCGCTGCCCATGACGTTGAATGGCCCAGGCTCCTGCCTGGGCCATTCCTTTTTGCTGGCCCTTTCCCTGGCTGCCACAGTGCTTCTCACAGGCTGCGGTGGGCCCATACCGCCGGGTCAGTTAGATGCACCCCGGGGAGCAGAACCCGGGCCCTGCCATACCAACGGAAGCAAGGCCGGCAGCGTCCAAGAATGGAGGGTGGACGGCTACCTGGACCCTCAGGACACGTCCACGTCCCTGCAGCAGGCCATAGACACAGCGTCCAAGAGCGGCGGAGCGATCGTCCAACTCCCCAAAGGTGTCTTCACCCTGGAGCGCCCTCTCATTCTCAAGAGCAACGTAACCCTCCGTGGAGCAGGACCGGCAACCGTCCTGAAAGCGGGCCCGGAGTTTCTGGAATTCGAGGGACCGTTCGGTGGGCACCCCCTGATCACCACCAATGGCGCACAGAACGTAACCATCGCCCAACTCACCGCAGACCAAAATGGTGACGAATTGGAGGGCAACCTCCCGGGACGCCTGCACGAGTACCTGGTGGATGTCCGTCACTCCACCAACGCCTTGGTGGAGGGCGTCACCACCCGCAATCCCTACACCTATTCAATCGCGGTGGTGGCCAGCAGCGATTTCTGCGTCCGGAACAACAACACTCTGGTGACCACCAGCGGCCGCTACGATCAGCTGGACGGCATTCACATCACCGATTCCCATCATGGCCTGGTTGAGGGCAACACCGTTGACCAGCGGCAGGGGGCGGATGGCGACGACGGCCTCGTGGCCCAGGCCCTCGGCGCACCCGTTCATGATGTGACGTATCGAAACAACGACGTCCGCGGCGGATCGCACGGCTCCGGCCTGCAATTGGCCGTTGGGACGCATGAGATCTACAACATCACCGTGGACGGCAACCGTTTCTGGGGTTCTCCGGACGGAATCAAAACCGGATACTACGACGACGGCGCCGCTGCGGTCCGCGACGTTGCGGTAAAGAACAACGAGTTCTTCAACCTTCAAGGCCCGTGGCTCAACTTCCACGGCGATTTGGAGAACATCGTGGTGACGGACAACGTCACATGCCACGCCGGCTCCATCATGCTTGAGGATGCGCCCGGGAACGTTCTGGCCAACAATGGGACACGCTGCTGATTTAGCGGCCTGTCACGGCAATTGCACTACCCCGCCCAGAGCCGCCAGCACGCCGGGCCAGTGCTGTTGAGCCAGAGTCCACGCGGCCACGCCCATGCCCACCATGGCGTAGCCACTGACTGGTATCAGGACCAACCACTCACGTCGGGAACCTGCCCGTCCCAGCAAGGGGATGGAGAAGGCCCCATTCGGCCGCCAAATACCCCGGATCACGGATTTGCGCAGGAACTTCGGTGGTTTGATGACAATGGGCCATAGGAGTGGCACCCCGCCAACGGTGATCATGTCCCCCACGATGTGCACCACCACCCCGGTGAGCATGGACAGCGGCAGCCAGCCCCATTGATCCGGCGCGAACCAGGTCACCAGGCCGGCCATCACCACAGCGAAGAGCCAGTTGGTGATCCAGCCTGACTTCGGGAACAGGTTCAGGGCTTTGGCTGCCAGGTTGATCATGAACATGCAGAGCAACCCCGCGCCGATGGAAAGCTTGCCTACAGGGGTCACCATCTGGAACTGGGCCGCCATGGCTGCGAGCACCACGAACGCGGAGGCGCCCAGTAGCGAGTGCGTCCCCTGCCGGTGTCCTCCGCTGGCTTTTTCGATCCCCACCGCAATGACGTTGGACAGCGGGGGCAGCGAATTGGCGATGGTGCTGTGGCGGTGGTCCCAGTCCACCACCAAAGCAGTTCCCGCCGTCGCCATGGCGCCAATCAAAATTCCGGTGGAATCCAAGGGGTACCAGCCCAAGGCGTACGGGCCTGTTGAGGCAATGGCAATCCACGCCGCGGCTCCCGACGCGGCGTGATGTCCTCCCATCATGCAGTTAGCCAGCCTTCACGGGTACATCAGCGAAAATCGCTTCAATGACGTTGTTGGCCCACTGAAGGATCTCGGCGTCCTGGAGGTCCCGTCCGCCGATCCTCGCGGTCTTGGGCTTGGGAATCAGCACCGCGTCCAAGGCAGGCTTCACCTGCGAGCCCGGATACATGCGGTTGAGGCGCATGGTTTTGGACTCGGGCAGTTGCGCCGGCGAGAAGCGGATGAAGTTGCCTTGAAGTGCGACGTCGGACAGGCCGGCTTCGCGGGCACCTACCCGGAAGCGCGCCACGGCAATGAGGTTTTGGGCAGGCAGCGGCGGCTCGCCGTAGCGGTCCACAAGCTCCGCCAGGACTTCCTCGATGGCCTCGTACGTGATGGCGGAAGCCAGCTTCCGGTACGCCTCCAGGCGCAACCTTTCGCCGGGTACGTAGTCGTGCGGCAGGTGGGCGTTGACAGGCAGCTCGATTTTCATCTCCGCGGCCTTCTCTTCGGCCTCGCCGCGGTACTCGGCAACAGCCTCACCCACCAGGCGAATATAGAGGTCGAAGCCCACGCCCTGGATGTGGCCGGACTGTTCGCCACCCAGCAGGTTGCCCGCTCCACGGATTTCCAAGTCCTTCATGGCCAACTGCATGCCCGCACCGAGCTCGTTGTGCGCGGCCACCGCTTTGAGGCGCTCCAACGCCACCTCGCCCAAGGGTTTCTCTGAGGGGTACAGGAAGTAGGCGTAGGCACGTTCCCGGCCACGGCCAACACGGCCGCGGAGCTGGTGGAGCTGCGAGAGGCCGTACTTGTCAGCACCGTCCACAATCAAGGTGTTGGCGTTGGAGATATCCAAGCCGGTCTCAATGATGGTGGTGCAGACCAGGACGTCGAAACGCTTTTCCCAGAAGTCCACGATGATCTTCTCAAGGCGGCTCTCCGACATCTGCCCGTGGGCTACTTCCACACGGGCTTCGGGCACCAGTTCGCGGATCTGGGCGGCGATGCGTTCAATGGAAGAGACGCGGTTGTGGACAAAGAACACCTGGCCTTCGCGCATGAGTTCACGGCGGATCGCGGCGGAGGTCTGCTTGTTGGTGTACGGGCCCACGTAGGTCAGCACGGGGTGGCGTTCCTCCGGCGGGGTGGCCAGCGTGGATGTTTCGCGAATACCGGTCAGCGACATTTCCAGGGTTCGCGGGATCGGCGTGGCACTCATGGCCAGTACATCCACGTTGGTGCGCATTTTCTTGAGCGCTTCCTTGTGCTCCACACCGAAGCGCTGCTCCTCGTCAACAATCACCAGGCCCAGGTCCTTGAACTGAAAATCCTTGGACAGAAGCCGGTGGGTGCCGATCACCACATCCACGGCGCCGCTCTTGACGCCTTCAGCTGTTTCCTTGGCTTCCTTGCTGCTTTGGAAGCGGGACAGCGGCTTTACCCTCAGGGGGAAGCCGGAAAAGCGCTCGGTAAACGTTTCGTAGTGCTGCTGCGCCAGCAGGGTGGTGGGCACCAGGACCGCCACCTGCTTGCCGTCCTGGACAGCTTTGAAGGCTGCCCGTACGGCGATTTCGGTCTTGCCGTAGCCCACATCGCCGGAAACCAGACGGTCCATGGGGATCTCCCGCTCCATGTCCGCCTTGACCTCATTGATGGTGGTCAACTGGTCCGGCGTTTCAACATACGGGAAGGCTTCTTCAAGCTCGCGTTGCCAAGGAGTATCGGCCGCGAACGCGTGACCCCGGGAGGCCATGCGGGCCGAGTACAAGCGGATCAGCTCACCGGCGATTTCCTTGACGGCCTTGCGTGCCTTGGACTTGGTGCTGGCCCAGTCCGCGCCGCCCATCTTGCTCAACGCCGGCGCATCTCCGCCAACGTAACGGGTCACTTGATCCAGCTGATCGGTGGGGACGAAGAGCCGGTCACCCGGCGCGCCGCGCTTGGACGGCGCGTACTCCAGCACCAGGTACTCACGCAGCCCGGCGTCCGAGGACGACGTTCCGGCCACCTTGCGCTGGATCAGTTCCACGAACCGGCCAATTCCGTGCTGCTCGTGCACCACGAAGTCGCCGGCGTGCAGCTGCAACGGGTCCACGGCATTCCGCCGCTTGGACGGCATACGACGCATGTCCTTGGTGGAACTGGCCGTGGCACGGCCCAACAAATCAGCTTCGGTCAACAGGCCAAGTTTGAGGCCGTCCAGGACAAAACCGCGTCCGACGGCGGCGGTGGTCACCTCGATGATGCCCGGCTGGGGTTCCTCATCCAGGGAGTCAACGCGGGAACAGGGAATCTCGGCGTCGTGGAACAGCTCCGCCAAACGCTGGGCGGGCCCGGGACCATCGGTCACCACCACCACACGCCACTGCTCACGCACACGGGAGCCGATAAACTCCAGCATCTCGGCCACGTCCCCCTGGTAGCCACGAGGTTCGCGGGCACGCATGTTGAGCACATCGATGTCCAGGACCAGGTCCTCGTCCGAGGCGAGCGAGGTGATGGACCACCAGGACACGCCGTGTTCCAGGGCGGCCGAGCGGGTGTCGGTGAGCGAGCGGAAACTGGCGGCGTGCAAGTCAGTGGAGGCCTGGGACGAGAGATCAAGGGGCGCCGCACCGCCGTCGGACGCTGTTGACCAGGCAGCTTCCAGAAATTCCTCGTTGGTGGCTGCGAGGTCGTGCGCGCGGGTGCGCACCTTCTCCGGTTCGATGACCACCGACAGCGAGCCGGCCGGTAGCTGGTCCACGAACGGAACCATGGCATCCACCAGAACAGGTGCCAACGATTCCATGCCTTCAACAGCGATTCCGCCCGCGATCTTCTCCAGCATGTCAGCCGCGGCAGGCATGTCAGCCTTGAGTTTGGCTGCACGGGACATCACGGACGCGGTAATCAGGATCTCCCGGCACGGGGGCGCGTGGAGCTCAGTGGGGTGGTGAATTCCAGGTGCTGACAGCGAGCGCTGGTCTGCCACGGCGAACCAGCGCATCTGGTCCACTTCATCTCCGAAGAACTCCACGCGGATGGGGTGGTCCTCGGTAGGTGGGAAGACGTCAAGGATGCCGCCACGGACGGCGAACTCGCCGCGGTGCGTCACCATGTCAACGCGGGCATACGCGGCATCGGACAGGGCACGGACAACTTCCGTGAAGGAACGTTCCTGCCCCACCTGCAAGGTGACGGGGACCAAGTCACCCAGGCCGGCCACAATCGGCTGGACCACGGCGCGAACCGGGGCTACCACCACACGCAAGGGGGCCGCCGTCGAGCTTTCCGGGTGCGTCAGTCGGCGCAGGACCGAGAGGCGGCGGCCAACGGTGTCCGAGCGTGGCGAAAGCCGCTCGTGCGGAAGGGTTTCCCAGCTGGGGAAGGTGGCCACGGACTCTGCCGGGAGGTAGGAGGCGAGCGCCGCGGTGAGGTCCTCGGCTTCACGGCCGGTTGCGGTGACTGCCAGGACCACGGGGGCACTGTCACCGTCGACGCCAGCGGAAGCCAGGGCGTCGGCCATTTCGGCGAGCAACACCGCGCGCATCCCTTGGGGGGCGCTGATCTGGTAGTCGGCGTTCCGGTCGCTGAAGGACCGCTGCGCCTCCGTGCGAACGCGCGCAAAAGTCTTGTCCTCCGCCAGTGCGCGGCGCAGACCGTTGAGGCTCATGGCAGAAACTCCTAGGGTGGGTCCAAGGGCAGGCAACACAAATGCCCGGAAATTCAGATGAATGCCGGGTCATTCCAGCCTACCTCTACCCCCAGCCACAGGAGTTCCATTGCAGCCTTCGGAAGCTACGCATTCCAATACCCCGCAGGAGACCAAGACAGTACTGGTCACAGGCGCCACCGGCTACATCGGCGGGCGACTGGTCCCCCGGCTCCTTGAAGCCGGCCACAAGGTCAAGGTCCTTGTCCGCACGCCACAGAAGATTGCCGATGTTCCGTGGCATGACGACGTTGAGATCATCCAGGACAGCCTTTCCGATGCCCATAGCCTGGCCGCTGCCCTGACCGGCGTGGATGTGCTCTATTACCTGGTGCACTCCATGGCCTCCGGCAGCGGATTTGAAGCCAAGGAAGAATCCATGGCGAAGCTCGTGGCGGGAGCGGCCGCGGATGCGGGTGTGGACAGGATTGTCTACCTGGGCGGACTGCACCCGGAGAACGAGGATCTTTCCATCCATATGCGTTCCCGGGAGACCGTAGGCCGGGTTTTCCTTGAATCGGCGGTTGACTCCATCGTGTTCCAGGCCGGTGTGGTCATCGGTTCGGGTTCGGCCTCTTTCGAGATGATCCGGCACCTGGCAGAGACGCTCCCGGTCATGCCGGCGCCCAGCTGGGTCAATAACAGGGTTGAGGCGATCGCCGTCCGCGACGTCCTGCATTACCTTGTAGCTGCGGCTGCCATCCCGGAGAAACTGAACCGATCCTTCGACATTGGGTCCCGGGACGTCCTGAAATACAAGGACATGATGAACAAGTACGCCGTGGAGCGTGGGCTCCCGCGGCGACTGGTGATCGCCCTCCCCGTGCCCGCGCCCAAGCTCGCTGGCCTGTGGGTTGCGCTGGTGACTCCCATTCCGTTGTCCATGTCCCTGCCCTTGGTGCAGTCGCTGCAGCATGACGCGGTGTCGCGGGAGCACGACGTCGACCGTTACATTCCACAGCCCGACGGCGGCCTGACGCCCTACCGGCGTGCCGTCGCTTTGGCTCTGGGCAAGGAACGGGACGGACAGGTGGAGACCACGTGGGCCAACGCCGGCATTGACGCTGATCCCCTGCCGAGCGACCCCGACTGGGCCGGGTACAAAGTGTTCCTGGACGAACGGACCTTCCACAGCGAAGCCAAGCCTGAACACGTTTGGACCATTATTGAGGGAATCGGCGGCAAGAACGGCTGGTATTCCCTTCCCTTGGCGTGGCGGGTCCGGGGCTGGCTGGACAAGTTGCAGGGCGGTGCGGGGCTCTTGCGCGGACGCAGGCATCCCAAGACCCTGAACACGGGCGAGGTAGTGGACTGGTGGCGGGTGGAGGCGATTGACCGTGGACACCTGCTGCGCTTACGGGCCGAGATGCGGGCTCCCGGCGGTGCTTGGCTTGAGTTGTCGGTAGAGCCCGACGGCAGCGGCAGCCTCTACAAACAACGGGCCATCTTCTTCCCCCGCGGTTTGGCAGGAAGGCTCTACTGGTTGGGCGTTTATCCTTTCCATGGGTTCATCTTCCCTTCCATGGCCCGCAACATTTCTGCGGCGGCCACTACCCTTCAGGAGGCCGGTTCCGGGGTGTCCACCGAGACACCGTAGGATGTTGGGAGCTAAAAAGCTTCACCACAACCATCCACGGAGGACCCATGGCCCTGAGTGCATCCACCACCCTGCCCCACAGCGTTGACCGCGTAGCCGCAGTCTTTGTCAACGAGGATTTCCTGCGTCACACCAGCGAATACGTGGGCGGCTCCTTGGAATCGTTCACCGTTGACGGCGACACCGCCGGCGCTTTCACCACCACCACGGTTCGTACGCTGCCCACCACGCGCCTGCCGGACATCGCACGCAAGTTCGTTGGCGAAACGCTGAAGGTCACCCAGACCGAGAAGTGGGAAGCCCCGGCTGCCGACGGTTCACGGTCCAGCACCATTGACCTGAAGATCGCCGGCGCTCCGCTCGATGTCTCTGCGGTCCAGCGTCTGGTGGCCGAAGGCGGCAGCACCCGGATCGAGCTTGAAGGCAACGTGACCTCCTCGGTTCCGTTCCTCGGTGGCAAGATCGCCGATGCCGCAGAGCCCATGGTTGGCAAGGCCCTGGGAATCCAGTCCCAGCAGGCTCAGGCCTGGCTCGAAAGCCACTAGCGTGGAGATTCCCGCAATCCTGGCGATCGTCCTGATCGTTGCCGGCGTCTGGTCCTTGGTGGTGTGGCCGCAGTTCCTCAAGCGCGTCATGAAGGACCCCCGCGCCCGCGATGCAGCCGGGAAGGCCACCAAGTTCCTCACGGTCCACGTTGTGCTGGTCACCATCTCCATGGTGCTCGGACTCGCGACGGCGGGCATAGGGATCGCGGGCCTGATCGCCTAACCCTCACCCAACTGAGTCGCAGTAGTGCGCGTTCTGAGAGCTCACAACGCGCACTACTGCGACTCAGTTGGGTAGGATGGGTAGTGGTGTGCCGGGAAGTCTGGTCGGCGGTTCTTTTGCCGTACCGCGAATGCCCGCCCACTCTTGAGGAGCCCCAGTGCCCCACCCATCGAGCCAGCCCGCAGCACCCAAGCCCGACTCCAGCAGCTCCAGCAAAGTCTTCTCGCGCTCCACGTACCCCGAATATCGCCGGATCCTCTCCATTCTCCGTACGGAAACGGTGGGCGGCGCACTCCTTCTGGCAGCTACCGTGGTGGCGCTCATCTGGGCGAACTCCCCTGCAGCAAACGGCTATTTCGCACTCCGCGACGTCAAGATCGGCTACGAACCCTGGCATCTTGAATTGAGCCTTGGCCACTGGGCTTCGGATGGCCTGCTGGCGGTGTTCTTCTTCCTGGCAGGACTTGAACTCAAACGCGAATTCGTGGCCGGGGAACTCCGTAAACCTGCCAAAGCCGTTGTCCCCGTCGCTGCTGCTGTTGGTGGCGTGGTGGTGCCGGCCCTGATCTACGTCCTCTTCAACCTGGGAACAGCCGGAGAGACGCTCAAAGGCTGGGCTATTCCCACAGCCACGGACATCGCCTTCGCCCTCGCGGTGCTGGCCGTCATCAACACGCACCTGCCCGCCGCACTACGGACATTCCTGCTGACGCTCGCCGTGGTGGACGACCTCATCGCCATCGGCATCATCGCCTTCTTCTACTCCACGGGGCTCCAGCCGCTCATGCTTTTGGCCGCCCTGGTGCCGCTTGCCCTCTTCACGTTCCTTGTGCAGAAGCGGATCCGCAGCTGGTACCTCTTGCTGCCCCTTGCTTTGGCCACGTGGGGCTTCGTCCACGCCTCCGGTATCCACGCCACCGTGGCCGGAGTGCTGTTGGGCTTCGCCGTTCCCGTCCTGGCCAGCGGCAAAAAGGGAGAACCGGCAGAGGGCCTGGCCGAGCACCTCGAACACAAACTACGCCCCTTCTCGGCAGGCTTTGCGGTACCTGTCTTCGCGTTCTTCTCCGCAGGCGTGGCCTTGGGCGGACTGGACGGCATGGGAGCCGCCCTCAGGGATCCCGTGGCGCTCGGGATTGTTGCAGCATTGGTGGTGGGCAAGGCCGTGGGTGTCTTCGGCACCACGTTCCTGGTCACCAAAACCACGCGCGCAAGCCTGGACTCCAGCATCGCCTGGATCGACCTCTTCGGGCTGGCACTGCTGGCCGGCATCGGCTTCACGGTCTCATTGCTGATCGGCGAATTGAGCTTCGGCGCCGGCTCCGCCCATAACGACCACGCCAAAGTGGCCATCCTGGCAGGCTCCTTGATCTCGGCGCTGCTGGCCGCCGTCGTGCTTAAGGCCCGCAACCGGCGCTACCGCCAAGTGCAGGCAGACGAAGAACGGGACGACGACGGCGACGGCGTACCTGACGCTTTTGCCCGCGCCTAAGGCGGAGGTGCTCCGCCAGAGGCTAGGCGGTGGCCTGGTTGAGCGCGTCCTCAGCGGCAACCCAGGAGATCATGGCGCATTTCACGCGTGCCGCGTAACGGGCCACGCCTTCGAAGGCGGCGGCATCGCCCAGGATCTCCGGGTCTGCCTGTACTTTTCCGCGGGACCGGAGCACCTCGCGGAAATTATCGATGACCGAGTGGAGCTCCTCCACGGACATGCCCTCGCCAAGTTCGCTAAGCACAGAAGCTGAGGCCATGGAGATGGAGCAGCCCGCACCGTCCCAGCGGATCTGCTGAACGGTTCCGTCGGAGACTGCGAGCCGCAGCGTCACCTCATCCCCGCACACAGGGTTCAGCTGGTGCGATTGCCCGGTGGATGTACCGTCCGGCGCACCCGTTTCCGCGAGGCCGCTGCCGTGCCGCTGCTTGGAGTGGTCCAGGATGATCTGTTGGTACAGCTGGTCAAGACTCATGATGCTTGGTGCCTCTTCTGGGGAAAATCGTTGGTTGACGGCTGTGCGGCCAAAGGCCTGTGCCGCGTGTCAGGCCTGGAAGTAGGCCCGGACACCCGAAACTGCGTCCAGGAAAGCGTCGACGTCGTCCGTGGTGTTGTAGAGGTAGGTGCTGGCGCGGGTGGTTGCCGTCAGGCCCAGGCGCCGGTGCAGCGGCTGGGCGCAGTGGTGACCGACGCGAACGGCGATGCCGCGGTCATCAAGGAACTGTCCGACGTCGTGCGCGTGGACGCCGGCGACGTCGAAAGCTGCCAGGCCGATCCTTTCAGACCCTGAGGCCGGACCGACGACGCGGATGCCCTCGATTGCCTCAAGCCCCTTCACCAGACGCTGGCCCAGCGTCGACTCCCACGCATGGATGCGGTCGATCCCGGTCTCGGTGAGGTAGTTCACGGCGGTTGCGAGCGCAACGGCCTGGGAGATGCGCTGGGTTCCGGCTTCGAACCGCTGCGGTGCCGGCAGGTACTCGGCCCGTTCCATGGTGACCGTTGTAATCATGGATCCGCCCGTCAGGAACGGCGGCAACACATCCAGGAGTTCCTGCTTGCCGTACAGCACCCCTACCCCGGTGGGGGCCAGCATCTTGTGGCCGGAGAACACGGCGAAATCGACATCCAGTCCTTTGACGTCCACAGCCATGTGCGGAACGGACTGGCAAGCGTCCAGGACCACCAAAGCACCGACGCGGCGGGCCATGGCTACGAGCTCGGCGACGGGGTTGATGGTGCCCAGGACGTTGGATGCGTGGCTGAAGGCAAGGAGCTTGGTCCGCTCCCCCACGATTTCCGCGGCGGCATCAAGCTGCAAGGTGCCGTCGTCCGCAATCGGGATGTACTTCAGGGTGGCGCCGGTCCGGAACGCCAGTTCCTGCCAGGGAATCAGGTTGGCGTGGTGTTCCATTTCGGTGACCACGATCTCATCGCCCGGACCGATGGCCAGGTCCTTCAGCGCGGACCCACCCCTTCCCTGTGCTGCCCAGAGAGCGGCGTTGGACAGGGCGTAGCTGATGAGGTTCAGGCCCTCGGTGGCGTTGGAGGTCCACACTGTTTCCTCGTACTGCGCACCGATGAAATCCGCCACGGCCTGGCGGGCGTCCTCGAAGACCTCCGTGGCTTCCACGGCAAGGTGGTGGGCGCCACGATGAACAGCGGCGTTGCGTTGCTCGTAGTACTCCTGCTCGGCTTCGATGACACTGAGCGGATTTTGCGATGTAGCGCCGGAGTCCAGGTAGATCAAGGGTTTGCCGTTGACCAGCTGGTCCAGCACCGGGAAATCATTCCGGATCCGCAACACCTCCGCGTTGTCCATGGCATGCATGGATCGCTGCAGTGAGGCGGGAGTTGATACGGCAGTCAAGGGACGCTCCTTGGAAATCCTTCAGGGACTCCTCATTATCCCACGGTGGCCCCTGCCGTGCGGTGCCGCAGGTGTGCCGTACAGCACGTTCAGCCGCCGGCCCTCCCGGGCACCCAGCCCAGCGGTGGAACCATCCCGCTATCGAAGGCGGCCCGGAGCCTCCCCAGGAGCACCGAGGCCCGGCGGCTGGCGGCAGCCCGGGTCCTGGCCTCGTAACCCGCTGCGGCCCGGGAATAGCACAGGGCGGCGTGGGCAAACTGCCGGTCCGCGGACAGGCTCCGGCCCGCCGCTTCAAGTGCTTTGGGGTCGTTGCCCACCAGAGCGGCTGCAAACGTCCCCCATGCTGCCCCGCCCGGACCATGAACAGTTGCTGCCAGCGCGCCAAGGCGTCGCTGGATCGCGGGATCGTCGACGGCGGCACTGGCCGGGTTAAGTGTCAGGAGGGAGAACACCTCTGCCTCCATCAGGATGCTGCCTTGGGCGTGCACATGTTCCGCCAGAGCCATCAGGTGTGTTGACGTCCCGGCAACCTGGTCCTGCGCCGCTGCGACGTACACGGCAGCGAGTTGCGACAACAGACCAGGCTGCGCCCCCAGAGCATGTTGAGTGAAGAGTCCGGACGGATCCGCTGAATGTCCTGCTGCTTGGTCGGAGTCATGCTGAACGGACACCCCGGCGGCTTCCTGCGCAGTCATGCTCTGCCGGGCCTTGGCCAAAGCCTGCCGGGTGTTCCCGCACAGCGCCTCGGAGTAGGCCAGCAGGGCCGCAGCCAGAGCAAGGACTGGCGGCAGACCGGCGTCGTGCAGTTCTGCCAGGACCGGCTCCAAGGTGGCACGGGCTGCACGCGGGAGTCCCTGGCTGAGCTGGACGTAACCGCGGGCGACGTCCAGGCACGCCGAGAGGTGCATCGGCAGGGTGTAATGGGCGGGAGTATCCACCAGCGGATCCGCCGGTTCCCAGGCCAGGTTGTACCGCAGGCCCATCACGTGCCGGAGCAGTACCCCCGGCAGGAACATGTTCAAGGTGGGATCGGCGTTGATGGCTTCCATGGCTGCTGTTGACCTTTTCAAGGCTTCCGGGGCGGCCCCGGACAGCAGCAGACGCTCGGCTTCGTGCACATTGTTCATGATCAATAGGGCGGCGTCAGTGGGCTCCCCCGGCCGATGATGGGTGAACGCAGACCCGGCAGGTAGGGATGCAGCACCCAGCAGCCCCAGAGCCAGCAACCGGTGCGCGGCATCGATCTTCACTTCAGGGAGCCCGCCCGCGGTTGCCAGCTGCCGAAGTTCCGGACCTGCTTCCCGGAGGTGGCCCTCGGCGATCAATGCCCGCGCCCTGACCAGCCTGGCCTCGTCCAGGTGATCCTCGCCCGTCACTGCCGAGGCGGCCCTCAGAGCAAGCTCGGCGGTGGACGGCCTGTCAGCGGCGGGTGCGGCAGCAAGGAGAAGTTCGTCGGAGAGGCTCAGCCCGCAGTCCAGGGTCCACGTGATCCATCGCAGCAGGGCAGGCGCCGTCTCCGTAGTCAGCTCAGGTTCCTCCACGCCCAGCCGAAGGGCCATGCTCCGCGAGCGCGGCACGGACAGCCTGGTCCCCTCCCCGCGCAGCCAGGAACTTGTGCTGAGCAGCGGGGGCGAGCCTGGCAGCAGCCTGATGTGGTGATTGGTGAGGAGATGTTCAATGGCTTTCTGACCGAAGTGACGCTCCACCACCTCAAGCGCCACCGGCTCCGAGAGCGCGATGAGTTCGAGCGCCTGGCGCTCTTCAGGGGGGCGCGAAATGTTCTCCGCCCGGACATGCTCAACCACGCCGGGCCATTCACAGTGGGCCCGGACATCGATGGTCCAGTAACCATCAGCCCGGACCAGGAACCCGGAGCGGCGCGCGTCGTCGACCGCCAGGCACAGCAATCCCACGTTGAAACCGCTCATTGCGGCAAGGAGGCTGCTCGCGCGTCGCTGGACATGCCCGCCAAGGATGGACTGGCACAAAGCGTGTGCCTCACTGAAGGTAAAGGGTGGGAGGAAGTACTGCTCCAGGAAGCCGTCTTCCCAGAGCTGGTAAAGATCAGGCGGGAGGGGGTGTCGGCTTTCCGCTGTGGCCACCAAGGTGGCACCGAAGCCCGGAATGAGTTGCAGCAGGACCGCCAGTGAGGCCGGATCGATGTAGTGGATGTCGTCCACCAACAGGACCAGCTGCGGCCGTGCCGGTTGAACGTGCCGCTTGTTCCGGCGTCGTCCGCGTGAGGGTGTGTACAAGTAGTCGGCCGGCCCCAGAGTACTGGTCAGGGCCCGGAGAACGTGCAGGCCCGGCGCCACGGCCTCGTCGGCCGCTGCCGCCGCCCCTGCCGTTGCCGAAACGGCGCCTAAAGCGCCGAATTGAAGGGCCCGGCGTTCCGGTTTTCCGCTGAAGGTGCGGACGTCGACGGTCTCGGGAAGTCCCTCTTTGACGGAAAGAAGAAGGTGGCTCTTTCCGGAGCCCCGCTCTCCCACCACCACGATGCCGCTGGTGGACGGGGACGGGACTGCCGAGAGGATGAGGTTTAGAAGTTGCGTTCTATCGGGAAATGTTGATGGCCTCAGACCGGCTGTGACGGTGTCTTCGTCCAGCCAAGGGTCCGGCAACATGCACACTCCAATAGCAGCAGTCCCATGATCCGGGAAGGGTTTTTGGGTTCCGCGGTGCGCGGATCCCTGTCCTAGAAGCCGGCGGCGGCTGGGGGGAGAGTCTCGGTCTCAGAAGACTCTGTCGCCGCCGGCTTCGTACAGGGCCGGACCACCTTTCGGTGGCCGGAGCATCGGCTCAAGAGACCTCCGATGCGGGTGATGCGATTTCCGGAATCCCGGTGATGCTTGGGGCTGAACCGTTCTTCCAAGATCAATACTGCCGGGGCGCAACATGCCGTACATCAGTAGTTGGTACTCGAAAAGTGGGCCGCTTTTATCCCGCCGGTACTCTGTTGTACTCAGTCCCCGGACAGGGCACTACTTGGTTGCGACACGAAATACCCGCGCATTACTCCATTGATTGGTTAAATCCCGCGCGATTCCAAGGGAAGCTGCTTTAACGGCGATTTTGCGGGTACTCAGGCGGCGTCGTCAGTGACGGACGGCAGTACCCAGGTCTTCCCGCCTGCGGATACCCAGTTTGGCGTAGCTCCGGTACAAGTGGCCTTCCACGGTCCGGACCGAAACCATGAGTTTCTCGGCAATTTGACGGTCGGTCAGGCCCGAAACAGCCAATGCCACAATGTCCTGCTCGCGTCGGGTCAGTGGCACAGACCGGTCCGCCTCGGTTTGGGGGTCGTGGACCAGGGCGTCGCCCAGGGTTGCCTCATTGACATCCCGCAGTACCGCAGCTTGTCGCGCTTCCGGGCGTTTGCCTTCGGCATCGAAAGTCACAGCCGCTTTGTCGAACGCTACGGCTGCCGGCCCGGGCATCCCGGATGCTGCCAGGAGGTTGCCTGCGTTCACCAGCCCTTCGCCCTCACCGCGCAACTGCGCCGCCGCCAGTGACTGCCAGCCGGTTGCCCAGCTTCCTGCCATCGACGACGCCGTTTCCTGGATTGACTCCAAGGCCTGGACGTCCCCGGCTTCAGCCCTGAGGACCAGGTTTTGGAGCAGAATGCCCGGCAGCCGGTGAAGATGACCCGATTCCGGTAGACCACTAAGTTTCGGCAGCCCTGTGCCCTTGCTGAGAAGTTCCTCGCCAGCAAGGCGGAACAGCTCGGCAAGGGCCTCAACGTAGGCACCACCGGCGGCAGCATCACACTGCTCGCTCTCCAGTCGGCTGGCCAGCGATGCGTTGCCGGACCTGGCCGCCGCGTAGAAGGCAAGGGCCGTTCCAAGGCTTCGCAGCTGCAGCGGGTCCCTGACGCGGAGAGCCTCGACGGCGGGCGTCAGCAGTTCCTCGGCCTTCTCCAATCGGCCCTGACGCAGCAATGACAAGCCTTTGAGCGCCTCAAGATCACCGCCAAAATAGATCAGCCCCCTGGCCGTGGCAGCACCGTACCGGTCCAGGGCAGTCCCGGCTGCCTCCCAGTCTCCAGCCTCCAAGGCGGCAAGCGTGTAGCGCAGCAGCACGAAGTCGCTGATGTAGAGAATCTCATGGTGGTGCTCGTCCAACAGCAGCAAAGCTTCACGCCCGGCGTCCAGCGCCTCCACGGCTTGGCCCTCCACCGTCAACAGCTCGCACTGCATCGCACGAAGGAATATCCGGTTCAGGGCAAGATCGGGGCCATCCGTTGCAAACTTCTCGGCAAACCGGTCCAGGCCCTCGCGGAGTTCCTCGTAGTGGCCGTCACTGGCCAGGACCGCCAATTCCACTGCCCGGACGTGCCCTTCGACCCGTTGGAGCACAGAATCCGACGACTCCCGCTCACCCATCAGGGCTTTTGCCGCGGCCCAGGCATCAGCCACAATGTCAGCCGGCGAGTCTCCCGCGGCGGCGCGCGCGGCAGCCCACAGCAGGCCTGCGCCCACGGGGCCGGCCGCGTCAGCATCCAGGAACCCGGAGCCTTCCTCCAACAGTCGGACGGCACCGCGGTAGTCGCCGTCGTTGTATTTGACCATGGCCATGACGGCGCGTGCCCGCGGGCGCAACTCCTCCGAGCGGACCTTGGCAGCCGCCGCTAATGCCAGCGGGTACTGGAGCGTCTTGGCGGCCAGGAAGGCTGCCTGCAGCAGCCGTTCATCATCGACGTCGGCACCACAGTCCAGGGCCCAGCCCACCATGCGCAGCAGGCCCTCCTCCGTGGACGGTTCTCCTGGAAATTGCTGCACCATGCGCTGGCGGATCTGCAGGCTGCGGGCGGGCGAAACGATCTGCCGGAGCGCCTCACCGTACATGGGGTGCCACATCCTGAGGGGCCCGCCGGGTCCGTTGGCAGAGACCACAAGCCGGTTATCCATCAACGCCCGTACGGTGTCCCTGCCTACCAGCGTATCCAACACCGCGGCGGGGACGGGCTCGGATAAGGCAATGACGTACATCGCCTCCCGTTCGGCTTCGCTGGTACGCAGGACCCTGTTGCGGACTACATCAGCAAGGCTTTCCCCGTCCCCGGAAAGTGCACGCGTCAGGAGCCACACTCCGTTCCGACGGACCAGGTTTCCGTCAGTCCTGGAGTCCTCCAGGAGGCAGTGGAGCAGCAAGGGGTTGCCTTCGGACATGGCGTGCAGGGCTTCGGCCGCACTGGACATGACCGCTCCCCCAAGGGTCTTTTCCGCCAACTCCGTGACAGTGTCCTGATCCAGCGGATGGAGCTCCAACCGCTCTGCCAATCCGTCGTACCAGAGTTGCAGCAACGCCGCAGGCAAGCCGGGCCTGGGCCTGCTGGTGGCTACCAGCCGCGCCCATCCGGCGGTGACCAGCTCGGCCAAAATCTGGGTGCTGCCTTCATCGAGATCGTGGGCATCGTCCACGATCAGCAGCAGGCGGGCACCTTCCCCGCCACGCCGTTGCTCGAACTGGGACCAGAACTCGCGCAGGATCGCCACAGGCGAGGTTGCCTGCTCCACGGGAAGATCCAGCAGATAGGGAGCCAGGACTCCATAGGGAACCGCGGACAAAGCAGGGCTCCCGTGAACCTGCATCACCACCATCTCCCCAGCCAGGCGGGCGGCGATCTCGGCTGCCAGGGCGGTTTTGCCAATTCCGGAATCGGCAACCAGAAGCACAGCCCCGGCGCCTTCCTGCCTCAGGATCTCCATGGCCAGTTCGAGTTCCGCGTCCCGGCCTACAAGGTGCTCAGCCCGCATGGGCAACCCGCGCCGGGGCTACGGAAGTTGCACGCCGCAGTTCACAGCAGCCCATTGAGCTCGCCCCGAGACGATACGCCGAGCTTGGTGAACACCTGGTACAGATGACCTTCTACAGTTCGCACAGACACCCCAATATCCATCGCGATTTCGCGGTTGCTGACACCCTTTCCCGCGAGTTTAGCAATCTGGCGTTCCCGTTCGGTCAATACCGGCGCGTCGCTGCGTGGCTGGATCGGTAACGCCGGGACGGAATGCTCCAACCTTTCGAGCCGCAGTTGTGCCGTTCGGGCCGCCGTGGTCTCGCCGGCGTCCCTGGCGAAGTCAAGCGCCATGGCCACGCAGCGGGCTTCAACCACCAGCAGATCCAGTGCCGCTGCGGCGTCTGCGGCCGCAAGCAGCGAGCGCGAGCTCTTCGTCAGGGCGCCGCGTGCAAGGTCGCCGGAGATCTTGGCCAACGGTCCTTGGCGTCGGCCGGCAATGTCTTCCAGCAGCCGGTACTCCTCATCCGTGCCTTCCACTGTGGCCCCAAAAAGGTTGATGCCGGCGGTGGTGAACCGCTGCTGCTCCATGTCGTTCCGCACCCGGGCCAGCAGACGTTGCTTCACGTCCGGGTCTCCCATCCAGCGCCCGGCCATCTCTGCACAGAACTCAGCCACGGATTCGGAGAAGAAGGTCCCCACTCCCCTGCATGTGCGGAACAAGTCAAGGTATCGGCCGGCCTCCACGGAATTGCCCAATTGAGCATAGGCAAAAGCGGTGGCTGCGTAAGCAACCTTGTTCATGTTCATACTGGGCCGCAGTTCGAGCTGGGCGACGGCCGATCGCAGGGGTTCAATTGCGCTGGCTGGCTTGCCTGCGTATGCGAATGCGAGCCCAATTCCCAGTTCGGTGAGTGCGCCCCTGTATCGGAGGCGTGAGGAGCCCGAGGGCGTGCGGCGCATCAGTTCGATGCATTTGCGCCATTGGCCGGACAGCAGGAGCACCAGGAACGCATGCTTGGCGAAGGATTCCTCCAACTGTGCCGGGCGGTCCACATCCCCCAAGTGCCGTGAAACGGTCCGAGCAAGTTGTTGCGCCTCCAGTTCCCTGCCCAGCATGCAGCGGGCCTCAATCAGGAAGAAGGAGGATTTGAGCCAGTGTTCAGGGTCCTCCGAGGAATCCTTGGCCTGCTCGGCTTCCAAGTCCTCAATCATGGCGGCGTACTCACCAGTGAAGGTTTTGTACTCGTAATTACATAGCTGCAGGCGGTTACGCGCCTTTGCCATGGCTTGCGCGGGATAGTCCTTGGCCTTGGATTCGAGCGTCTCCAAGCAGGCGGCGATCACTCCCGGCACCATACCGGACCGTCCGTCGATCCACGTCATTGCCTGGCATTTTGCTGCGGTGACTTCAGCGAACTCCAAGGGGTCCAAGGCACTCATGCGGGATTCGGGCACTTCATCCAGGGCCTGGGCCGCATGCAGTGGCAGGTCCAGCATAAGGTAGGCCGCAGCCTTCAGACGCTGTCCGGGCACCCATTCACTGTCCTGAGGGTCCAACGACAGGGTGCATTGGATAGCGAAGTTGGGATCGTAGTCATCCAACGCCGCCCGCCCGGCCGCAAGCGCATGCGCGGGCGACGGCGCCGGCTCATCCTCGGACGCGTGCATCCATGCCGCATAGCTCAAGAGATCCTGCGGCGCCAAGGCCTGCAGCTCGGGTTCTTTGGGACCGTGCAGCATCAGGCGCAGCTCACGCATGCGGCGGGTGCTCAGCCAACCCCGGACAACTTCTCCTACATACGGGTCCCGGAGCGAGACCCAGTGCTCACCGGTCTTTTCTATCGTCAGCAGTGCCGCCTCTTCCATGTCCACCAGGACGTCGGCGCCGAAGATCGCTGCAAGATCCAGTAACGTTGCGCGCTGCGCGCAGGCCAGGATTTCGACGACGGTCCTGCTGGCTTGCGGTTCGCGCGCCAGCCTGGAACGGACAAAGTCCTCCACCACCGTGGCACCCTCAAGATTGATCCGATCACGCAGTGTCCAGACGGAGTCGTTGAGGACCAGGTTGCCCGAATGCCGCTGCTCCTCAAGAAGAGCATGCAGGAGCATGGGGTTGCCGCCCACTGCCGAGTGCAGTGAACCCACCAGGGTTGAAGAAACGTAATGGCCAAGAACCGAGCCGAGGACCTGTTTGGTCTGTTCCTCGCTGAGGGTGTTCAGATGAACCTCGCCCAGCACTCCTTCAAGGACCAGCCGGTGGAAATCGGCGGGGAGGTCACTGGCGCGTTGGACGGTGGCGATGACTTTTGCGGTGCCGGTAGCCATAAGGTTCAGCAGCACCCCGGTGCTCATGGGATCCATGCCGCCGGCGTTGTCCACGATGAACACGGTCTCCCGGCCGGCGGCCTCTGACCTGATCAGGTTGGTGACCGCGTGCAGTATGCCGGTGGGCGAACCCACGGCCCCCGAAGGCAGCCGGGCAAGCAGGAAGCCAAGGCATCCGTAGGGGGTCTGACCGCTGGCTACAGTGTTACGCAGCTGGAGGCTGTGGACTTTGGGGCCGAGTGAGGACACCACGGCCCTCGCCAGGCCCGACTTTCCGATCCCCCGCTCCCCCGTGAGGACCACGCCGTAGGAATCGGGTGATTCCAGATGCTTGCCCGCCTTGGACAAATCGTGGCTCCGGGCCAACAGCGACCATGTTTGACGGTCTGTTGGGCCGCCCAACAGATCGGGAGCCGCAGCCCTCGCTGCGCCTCCACCGCTCCTGTTTAGCAACTCCGCCGACATCCGCATCCTTAGCTACACATTCGCGGTAGTCCCCCACCGCTTACCTGCGTACCATGCACACTACCGTCGGGCGCCCGCAGTTTGTAGGGCTAAAGGTCCTCGGGACCGTCAGGCTTTCCTCAGGCTTTCCTCAAGATTTGCTCAAGCTTTGGCGGGGTGGTGCTTCTGTTGCGCCGCGAGCAGGCCCTGGTCCATGAGCAGTTCCACGGCGTCAGCTGCCTCGTCCAGGAGAAACGGCAGTTCCTTCTTCTCCGCGGTAGCGAAATCGCGGAGAACGTAATCGGCTGTCTCCATCCGTCCTGGTGGCCGGCCAACGCCTACTCGGACGCGCAGATAATCCTTGGTGGCGAGTGCTTTTGAAATGTCCCGCAGGCCATTGTGGCCGCCCTCGCCACCGCCAAGTTTTAGCTTGACTGTGTTAAAAGGGATATCAATCTCATCGTGGACTGCGATGACATGGTCCGGGGCAATGTCAAAAAAGTTGCACAGTCCTGCAACGGGTCCACCAGAGACGTTCATGTACGTCATGGGCTTGGCAAGCACCACGCGAGGACCCCCGATACCGAGTCGCCCCTCAACCACCTGGGCCCGGGCTTTGTGCACCTTGAACTTCCCACCCATGCGGGAAGCAAGTTCATCCAGCACCATCTGGCCAACATTGTGCCGATTGTTGCTGTACTCACTGCCGGGGTTGCCGAGGCCAACAATCAGCCAAGTGTCAGTCATGTCTCATCCTAGGAGTGTGTGCGGGTTCAGCCGAAACGGTGGACGGCAAAGAAGAAAGTGGCCGGGAACCCAAGGGTGCCCGGCCACTGAACGGCGTAAGCCTCAAACAGTCAGAAGACTACTCGGCAGCAGCTTCCGTGTCTTCTTCTTCTTCCGAGCCAGCGGCTTCAGCGATGCGGACAACCAGGGTGTCGCCTTCGGTGAGCAGGGTGGAACCCTTCGGCAGGACCAGGTCAGAGGCGTGGATGCTCTCGCCGGCCTTGAGGCCTTCGATGCTGACCTCAACGGCGGTGGGAACGTGGGTTGCTTCAGCTTCGAGGGAAACCGTGGTGGCTTCGAGGCTGGCAACGGCACCCGGAGCAACTTCACCGGAAACGTGGACGGCGATGTCGACGGTAACCTTCTCGCCGGCCTTCACGGTCTGGAGGTCAACGTGCTCGATGATCTGCTTTACGGGATCGCGCTGGATGTCCTTGACGAGCGTGAGGTGCTGCTCGCCGTCGACGTCGATCGCGAGGAGGGCGTTGGAAACGCGCACTGCCAGCGTGGTGGCACGGCCCGGCAGGTTGATGTGGATCGGCTCTGCGCCGTGACCGTAGATGACAGCCGGGATCTGGCCGGCCATACGTGCACGGCGGGCGAAACCCTTGCCGAATTCGGTGCGCAGTTCTGCGGTGAGCTTCTGCTCAGACATGTGTACTCCTTGATTACTGTGTCACCCGGAAAGTCCGGGCTGGTCTATCAGCAAGGGCGGAGGTCTGGAGACCTTCTACGCCCAGCTGAGATCGGCCGCCGAGCAGCCGTTCCGCCTGTGTTGAAGGAGATGCAGACCCAGTCGATAACGGAGACCCGCAACCCTGATCCACATAATGCGGACCGGATGTGCTCTCCCTCGCCAAGGTATCCCCAAAAGTTTAGCAGCGGATCGCACTCTTTCTGAAAACGACCAAAGAAAACGGGCCACCCGCACGCCCGAAGGCGGCAGATGGCCCGCTTAAGTCAGCAGTCCGGCGTTAGGCTTTGCCGTCGAACAGGCTGGTGACCGAACCGTCGTCGAACACTTCACGAATGGCGCGCGCAATCAAGGGAGCGATCGACAACACCGTCAGCGACGGGAAGCGCTTCTCAGCCGGGATGGGCAGGGTGTTGGTGACCACAACTTCACGGGCACCGGAGTCGGCAAGGCGCTGCGCGGCGGGATCCGAGAACACTGCGTGGGTGCAGGCGATGATGACGTCCTTTGCGCCGGCGTTCTTCAACACCTGGACAGCGCCGGAGATGGTTCCACCGGTGTCGATCATGTCGTCGATCAGCACGCAGGTGCGTCCCTCAACCTGGCCAACAACGGTCTTGGAAACGGCCTGGTTGGGGACGGTGAGGTCGCGGCTCTTGTGAACAAATGCGAGCGGGGCGCCGCCCAGGCGCTCTGCCCACTGCTCTGCAACCCGGACTCGGCCGGTGTCCGGGGAAACAACAGTGATGTTGTCAGCTTCCACCTTGGTGCGGATGTAGTCAGCCAGCAGCGGGATGGCCATCAGGTGGTCAACGGGGCCGTCGAAGAAGCCCTGGATCTGCGAGGTGTGCAGATCAACGGACATGATGCGGTCCGCGCCGGCAGTCTTGTAGAGGTCGGCAACCAAGCGGGCGGAGATGGGCTCGCGGCCACGGCCCTTCTTGTCTTGGCGGGAGTAGGGGTAGAACGGGGAAACAACCGTGATCCTCTTGGCCGAGGCCCGCTTGAGGGAGTCGATCATGATCAACTGCTCCATCAGCCAGTTGTTCAACGGAGCCGGGTGGGCCTGGATGACGAAGGCATCAGTGCCACGGACGCTCTCGGCCGAACGGACGTAGATTTCCCCGTTGGCGAAGTCGTAGGCGTCGATCGGCAGGAGCTCGGTCTCCAGCTCCTTCGCGATTTCCTGCGCCAGCTCCGGATGCGCCCTTCCGGCGGCGAGAATCAGTTTCTTCTCGCCGTGTGCGGTAATTTCGCTCATGCCTATTTGCCCTCTTCTGTGGTTGCCGGGGATTGTGAGGATGTGGAGGCGGACGTCAGCTCGTGCGCAGCCTCAGCCAGCTTTGCGGAGTCAGTGCCCGGACGGTTGGCAACGACCCAACCTTCAGCGTTCCGCTGTGCGGCCAGGCTCAGGGCCAGTGCGCCCGCGGGAACATCCTTGCGGATGACGGCCCCGGCGCCGCTGTAGGCTCCGTCGCCCACGGTCACGGGAGCTACGAAGACCGTGTTGGAACCTGTACGGACGCCCGAGCCGATCACCGTGCGGTGCTTCTTCTCGCCGTCGTAATTGGCCGTGATGTTGCCGCAGCCGATGTTGGTGTCTTCGCCGATCTCGGCATCACCGGCATAGCCCAGGTGGGACAGCTTGGAGCCACGGCCAATGGTGACGTTCTTGGTTTCGTAGAAAGCGCCGATCTTCCCGGTCTCCCCAAGGACAGTGCCGGGGCGCAGGTAGGTGAAAGGCCCCACGCTCGCCTTGGCGCCAATCGTGGAACCGGATCCGTGCGTGCGGATCACCTTCGCACCCTCACCCACGTTCACGTCGGTCAAGGTGGTGTCCGGACCCACGACGGCGTCGCGCGCCACAGTGGTGGCACCGTGCAGTTGGGTGTTGGGCAGCAGACGGACGTCTTCGTCAAGGGTGACGGTGGCGTCGATCCACGTGGTGGCGGGGTCCACCACGGTTACCCCTGCGCGCATCCAGGATTCGATGATTCGGCGGTTGTGCTCGGCACCCAGGGCAGAGAGCTGGATGCGGTCGTTCGCCCCTTCAACCTGCCAGCGGTCTTCAGTGACGACGGCGGCCACCCGGCCGCCTGCGTCGCGGGCCAAGCCCAGGACGTCAGTTAGGTACATCTCGCCCTGCGCGTTGTCTGTGGTGACCTTCGCCAGCGCAGTGCGCAAAACGGCGGCATCAAAAGCGTAGATGCCCGAGTTGACTTCGCGGATGGTCCGTTCGGTTTCGCTGGCATCCTTGTGTTCGCGGATACCGGTGACGGTTCCGTCGTCGGCGCGCAGGATCCGGCCGTAACCGGTGGCGTCGTCCAGCACTGCGGTCAGCACTGTGACAGCGTTGCCCTCAGCCTCGTGGGTTGCCACCAGTTCGCCAAGGAGCTGGCCAGTCAGCAGCGGAACATCGCCGTAGGTGACCACTACCGTGCCGGAAAGCTCGGCGTCGGCATCCAAGGCCTTGAGCGCTACTTCCACTGCGCGGCCGGTGCCGGGAACGTCGTCCTGGTCAACAATCAGCGCTTCCGGGTCAAGCCCTGTGACATGCTCGGCTACGCGGTCACGCTCATGGCGGACCACCAAGGCCAGCTTCAGGGGATTAATGGCACGTGCGGCAAGAAGAGCGTGGCCCACCATGGAGCGGCCGCCGATTTCGTGAAGGATCTTGGGAGTCCGCGACTTCATGCGCGTTCCGGCACCTGCGGCCAAAACGATCACCGCTGCGGGACCGATGGTTTCGGGGCTCACGTACTGGCTCTCCTTGCTCGGTATGTCCCGGGTAACCCGGCTTCGGAATGCTGCAATCCAACAATGGACCCAGGCACCGTGAGAGCCGCTACAGGTACAGAGAAGGAGCGCATTTTCCGACCGTTCCGCCCATAGGATTCGAACCTATACTCCACGGCTCCAAAGGCCGGGGTGCTGCCATTACACCAGAGCGGACCGTGCATGCTTTCGTCCCCCGAATCTTGCGGCCCGGAGGGTTTCCCGGATCACCGGGATGCACACACAAGAAACTAGTTTGCCATGACCACCCTGTGCTTCGCGACTTGACCGCCCCGCGTCTGCTCCGTGACTGGTTCCTCCATCCTCAGGCGGCCCGCCCATCAGCCCTTCCCCAGCCTACTTAGGGCATGATGGTCAGGTGAGCAACCGCACTGAACTCCCCCGGCCGGCTGCTGTGTCCGAGGCCGCAGCACGCGCCACCATTGCTCCCGCAGCGCGCGTACGAATGACCGGGCAGCAGCGCAAATCACAGCTCATAGGCATAGGACGCGCACTCTTCGCCGCCCGGGGCCTGGACGGCACCACCATCGAGGAAATCGCCGCCTCAGCCGGCGTTTCAAAACCCGTGATCTACGAGCACTTCGGGTCCAAGGAGGGCCTGTACCGGCAGGTGGTGGAGACCGAGTTCCGGATCCTTTTGGATTCCATCACCGAGGCCCTCAGCACTGAAGCCAAGCCCCGGGTACTGGTTGAACGCGCCGCCCTGGCCCTTCTGGGATACATCGAAGACCGCACGGATGGTTTCCGGATCCTCATGCGTGATGCCCCGCCCTCGCAGCCCGAGGGCGCCTTCTCCACTCTGCTCTCCCACGTCACCGCCCGCGTGGAACATCTTCTCTCCGACGAATTCGCGCGCCGTGGATTCAGCGCTTCAGACGGAGCAATGTATGCGCAGATGCTCGTCGGTATGGTGGCGATGACCGGCCAGTGGTGGCTCGACAGCCGTACGCCGGACAAGCGCGCCGTTGCCGCGCACCTGGTCAACCTGGCTTGGAACGGCCTGACCGGGCTGCAAAAAGAACCCGGGCTCCGCAGCGAAGGCTAGGTCTATTCCGCGCCCCTTGCACCCAACCGTCTCTCACATCCCACCCCCAAAAACCCAACCGTCTCTCACATCCCACCCCCTTCCGGCCATCCCTCTCTCACATCCCTCGCGCCCTGGCACTTTTGTAAGCTTGGTTCATGACGGCGCCCCAGCTCTATATCAGTTTTCCCGGCTCAGCTCGAGATGCTCTTGGCTTTTACGCCGAAGTCTTCGGTGGTGAACTGTCCCTGCATTCGTACCGGGACTTTGGACGCACGGACGGGCCACCGGAAGCGATTGCCCACGGAGTCCTCAGCGGAGTCGTCTCCCTCAGCGGATCTGACGCAGCGGCTGGCGAGAAGACCGTACAGATCGAAGGGGCCATGCTCTCGTTGCTTGGAGCAGCCGATCCCCACGTTCTCCACGAATGGTTCGACAAACTCGCCGAGGGCGGCCGGATCGTGGACCCGCTCGCGCCAAAACCGTGGGGTGCATCAGACGGCCAGGTTGTGGACCGCCACGGCCTGCGCTGGCTCATAGGCTACGAGCCGGCGTCGTCAACCGACGGGATGTGAGAGAGGGATCGCCCCAAACCCGCGGGATGTGAGAGAGCGTTGGTAATCGGCGGTCAGTGGCGTTTCGCGAAGGAGCGCATCGCGGCGCATCGGGAACCGTAGGTCGCCCCGCGACCGCAGGAGCCCCTATGCGTCGTGTCTAAGCGACGGCGAAACGGCACTGACAGGCCGCAGCACCCCTACTCGCCGAGGATTTCGGCGGCCTCCAGCCACTCCAGCTCCAGGCCCTCTTTCTCCTCGAGCAGCTCCTGCAGCTTGGCGTTGAGCTCCCCCAGGGCATCGAAGTCGCCGGATTCGGACTTAGCGGCCATCTGGGTGTGGAGCTTTTCTTCCTGCTGTGAGATCTTGCTGAGCTGACGGTCGATCCTGTTGAGGTCCTTGCGGGCTTCGCGCTTTTCGGCTTCGCTGGCACCGGAAGAGGCGGCAGTGGACGAGGACCCGGTAGCGGCTGTCGGAGCACCGGAGCCGCCCCCAACGGCGCCCGAGGCCAGTGCAGCTTCACGCAGTTCCAGGTATTGATCCACGCCGCCGGGCAGCCCACGGAGTTTGCCGTCGCCCAAGAGTGCCATCTGGTTGTCGGTGACACGCTCCAGCAGGTAACGGTCGTGGCTGACCACCACCAGCGTTCCCGGCCAACCATCCAGAACGTCCTCGACGGCGGCAAGGGTGTCGGTATCAAGGTCGTTGGTGGGCTCGTCGAGCATCAGTACGTTGGGCTCCCCCACCAGCAGGCGCAGGAGTTGAAGCCGCCGGCGCTCACCGCCGGAAAGGTCCGAAACGGGGGTCCACTGCTTCTCTTTGGTAAACCCGAGTTGCTCCACCAGCTGGCCGGCGGTGAATTCCTTGCCGCCCACACTGAAGGACCGCTTCTCGCGCTCGATGACCTCAATGACGCGAAGATCGGAGACGTCGTCCAGTTCCTTAACGTCCTGGGTCAATACGGCCGTGACCACAGTCTTACCGCGCTTGACCTTGCCCGAGCTCGGTTGGATTTCGCCATTAAGCAGTTTCAGCAGGGTGGATTTGCCGGCGCCGTTGACGCCCACCAGCCCCAGCCGTTCGCCCGGGGCCAGACGCAACGTGATGTTGTCAAAGAGCTTCTGCCCCACGTTGCCGTCCAGGAAGTCCAGCGTCACGTTCTCAAGGTCAAGCACATCCTTGCCCAGGCGTGCGGTGGCCATTTTACTGAGGGCAACGGAGTCGCGGGGGTCGGGAACATCGGCAATGAGGTCATTGGCAGCCTCGATGCGGAACTTGGGCTTGGCGGTTCGGGCGGGAGCGCCGCGCCTCAACCACGCAAGTTCCTTCTTGACAAGCTGCTGGCGTTTGCTTTCGACGACGGCGGCGGTGCGGTCGCGCTCGGCGCGCGCCAAGACGTAGGCGGCGTACCCGCCGTCGAACATGTCCACCATGGCGTCGTGGACTTCCCAGGTGTAATTGCAGACTTCGTCCAGGAACCAGCGGTCGTGGGTAACTACGAGGAAGGCGCCCTGGTTGGCGCGCCAGCGCGTCTTGAGGTGTCGGGCCAGCCAGGCGACGCCTTCGACGTCGAGGTGGTTGGTGGGTTCGTCCAGCATGATGACGTCGTGGTCTTCGATGAGGAGCTTGGCCAGCGCGACGCGGCGCTTCTGGCCACCGGAGAGGGCGTGGACGTTGGCGTGCCAGTCCACATCGCCCACCAGTCCGCCCATGACTTCGCGGATCTTGGGATTGGCCGCCCATTCGTGGTCCGCGCGGTCGCCGACGATCGCAGCGCCCACTGTCAGGTCGCCGTCGAGCACGTCGCCCTGGTCCAGGTAGCCGACGTTGACGTCCCCGCGCTTGGTGACGCGACCGGAGTCCGGCGTCGAGCGGGAGGCGAGCAGGCGCATGAGCGTCGATTTACCGTCGCCGTTGCGGCCCACCATGCCGATGCGGTCGCCATCTTCCAAGCCTAGGGTGACGCCGTCGAGGACAGTGCGGGTCGCGAACGAAACGGTGAGGTTTTCGCCGCCAAGCAGGTGGGCCAATGGGTACTACTTTCTACTGCTGGAATGCGGGGGTACGGGAGCTGGAGGGTACTAAAGGAGGGTATCGGAGATGATCCGGGCGCCGGGAACCGGACCGTGTACGGCCAGGGCATTGTGTCCACGGTGGCCAAGCTCTTCAGCAAGAACCGCGGCTGCGACGGAATCCCGGGCAAGCAGCGCGATGGTGGGACCGGAGCCTGACACCATGCCGGCGAGGGCGCCTCGCGCTTCGCCCAGCCCAATGGTGTCGCGAAGTTGGGGGGCGAGCGTGATGGAGGCCCGCTGGAGGTCGTTGATGAGCACGCGGCTGAGGGTTTCGGGATCGCCGTTCCGCAGGGCCTGGAGGATGGTGGGGTCAACATCAACGGGCTCCGGAATCTCGACGCCTTCGGAATCCCGGAGACCGTCAAGGGTGCGGAATACGTCAGGTGTGGACAGCCCGTAGTCGGCAAAAACCAGCACCCAGTCCATTTGTGCCTTGGCCAGTGCGGGTGAGAGTTCGTCTCCCACACCAAGCCCGACGGCGGTGCCGCCCAGGAGCGAAAACGGAACGTCCGCGCCCAGCTCGGCCGCCAAATGCGCGAGTTCATCGCGTGAGAGGCCGCTGTTCCACAGTGCGTCGCACGCCAACAGGGTGGCTGCGGCATCTGCGGATCCGCCGCCCATTCCACCGGCCACGGGCACACGTTTGGTGATTTCCAAGTGCACGCCTGTTGGCTTTTCAGACACTTCAGCCATGATGGCTGCCGCTTTGTAGGCGAGGTTGCGTTCGTCCAAGGGGATATCCACACCGTCAAGGTCCAGTGTGCTGTCCGGGCTGATGCTGACGGTGATTCCTGGAGTCTCTGTACTTGTGGCAGCCACTTCCTCATACAGGGAGACGGCCAAGTACACGCTGGCAACCGAGTGGTAGCCATCAGGCCGCAACGGGCCTACGCTCAGGGAGACGTTGACTTTGCCCGGGGCTTTGACCCGAACTGTGCGGGCGTGGAAGCGCTCCCGCACGAACGGGAGGCTGCTGGGTTTGCGGCCGCCCGGGTTCATGCGCTCACAGGGTGGCGGGCTTCGGCGATCTTGACGTAGGCGTTGATGTCCAGGACCTCGCCGCGTGCGGTGGGGTCAACACCGGCGGCAACGAGGCACCGTTCGGCTTCGGAGGCGCTCCCGGCCCAACCGGCAAGTGCTGCTCGCAGTGTCTTCCGCCGCTGCGCGAAGGCTGCGTCAATGACAGCGAACACTTGTTCACGGGTTGCATGCGTTTCCGGGGGGTCGTGCCGGGTGAAAGCCACCAATCCTGAATGGATTTTCGGTGCCGGCCAAAACACGTTCATTCCGATCACACCCGCCTTGCGCATGTGCCCGTACCAGGCAGCCTTGACCGACGGAACACCGTAGATCTTGGAACCCGGCGTGGCGGCAAGACGGTCGGCAACCTCGTCCTGCACCATGACCAGGCCGTGCTGGAGGCTAGGGAAATGCTGCAGCAGGTGAAGCACCACGGGCACAGCCACGTTGTAGGGCAGGTTGGCCACCAACGCGGTGGGAGGCAGGGGCAGTTCGGTGACCTTCATGGCGTCCGAGAGCACCAGGTGGAAGTTCTCTTCCGCCTCGGGACGCCAGGCCCGCACGGTCTCGGGCAGTTTTTCCGCCAAGACGGGGTCGATTTCGACGGCGACCACGGTCTTGGCTGCGTCCAGCAAGCCGAGCGTCAGGGAGCCAAGGCCGGGGCCAACCTCCAGCACGGTCTCACCATCGGCTATGTTGGCAGCGGCCACGATCCTGCGGATCGTGTTGCCGTCGATCACAAAGTTCTGCCCCAGCGTTTTGGTGGGGCGTACACCGATTTCTTCGGCGAGCCGTCGGATATCTGTGGCACCCATCAAAGGCGCGACGGCGGCGGGTTCGGAATTCGGTTCAGTCACCTAGGTATCGTATCGCCTGTGCGGGGTCAGGCCGCGTGGGCGCATCCCCAGTCGCTGAGGCCGTTCTTTGCGTAGAGGCGGTTTGCGATGTCAATCTGCTGCGCTTTGGTGGCCAGGCTGGCGTTGGGAGCGTAGGCTCCACCACCGTTTGCCAACCAGGTGGGGCTGGAGAACTGCAGTCCGCCGTAGTAGCCGTTGCCGGTGTTGATGGACCAGTTTCCGCCCGATTCGCACTGCGCAATCCTGTCCCACATGGCTTCGTTCGGGGCGCCGGTGGGGCCGCTGGCTGCGGGTGCCGCTGCGGCGGCTGCTGCCTGGGGAGCGGGAGTGGCAACGGGACGGGCCTTGGTGCCGACGCTGATCTTCTCGGGAACCGGCTGGGTGGCGACGTTGCTGGAGACCAGGGTGCGGGAAGCTTCACGGCCGTCGACGAGGACAAGCTTGAAAGTCTTGACCAACGATCCTGCCACGCCTTCCTGGGTCACCTTCTCTTCGCCTTTGAAGAGCTCCGCGCTGTCGCTCTTCACGCTTTCGAAGGGAACTTCTTCTGTGGCTTCGGCGGTCTTGCTGGTGTCCACGCGGGAGACCTTGATTACCATGTCCTGGACGATCGGAGCATTGCCGGGCTGGGAGATGTGGTCGTTGGCGCCCACAGTAATTCCGGTCTCCTTGAGCACGGTGGCGACGTCGGCCGCCGTCGTGGTGGTGCTGGTGTCCTTGCCGTCAGCTACGACGCTGATGGTCTTGGGCGTGGAGATGGAAACGAACGAGCCGGTTACTTCCAACGACGCTTCCTTGGGCTGGGAGATTTCGGAGGAGCTGGCTACGCCGAGCTCGCTCACAAGGCCTGCAACATCAGGGGCCGTGGTGTTCACGGTCTTCCGGGCGCCGTCCAGTTCGATGGACACGGCCTTGGCCAGGTTGACGTTCACTACTGAACCGTTGTCGACCTTCGCGTCGAGGGCCGGCGAAACGCGGTCCGCGTCCTTCAGCTCGACCTTGGCTGCCTTGACCACTTGGTCAACAGTGCCGCCAAAGGTCTGGATGGAGCTCACTTTGCCGTCCACGTTGAGGGTGACGGTCTTGTTGTTGCCCACGAAGGCCACAACACCAACCACCAGCGCCGCGACTACCAGCAACTGGGTACCTACTTTGAGGAAGCTGAACTTGCCATCCGTTGTGAAGAACTTGATCACGATCGCCCATTACTCTCAGACCATCCGGGCACGGGGAAAAGCGCAAAAGTAATGCCGACCGCAAAACATCAGGGCCAGGCAATACGCCTGGTCCTGCTCTTGCTGCCGGCATCTGCGCCGCCAAAAAACATTCAACTGATTGCCCCGGAATGAACCGACGCAGTTGTCCGAAGGCCTTCCCCGACCCCGGCTACTTGTTTAACACAGTAACCGATCCGTTATAAACGAACCAAGAAACGTGCATACCGGGTATCCAGCCGGGCTGCTGAACCTGGACACCAGAAGGGCCGTTTATGCCCAGGATCCGTAGGCATTCAAGGTATTTTCGGCCAGGCGGGAACAAAGTTCGGACAAGTCATCTCCTGTCACGTCCGCCATGGACCGGACCGTGTAGGGCACCATATAGCTGGCATTTGGCTTGCCACGGTGGGGATGGGGTGTGAGGAACGGTGCATCGGTTTCCACCAGAATCCTGCTTGGCTCGGCGATGGCGAGGGCGGCGCGGAGGTTCCCGGCATTCTTGAACGTCATTGTCCCGGCGAACGACATGTACCATCCGTTCCGGTTGCATATCCGGGCGAGTTCTTCATCTCCGGAGAAGCAGTGGAAAACCACACGCTCGGGAGCGCCTTCTTCGCGCAGAACCTGGACGACGTCGTCGTGGGCGTCGCGGTCGTGAATCTGCAGCGTCAGGTCAAGCCGTTTGGCGATGTCGATGTGGCGGCGGAACGAGTACCGCTGATGCGCCAGTCCTTCACCGTGGGTCCGGAAGAAATCCAACCCTGTCTCACCGATGGCCCGTATCCGCGGATGCCGGGCCAACTCCTCGATCTCGGCGAGCGCGGATTCCAGCTCCCCGCGGGCCGCGTATTCGGGGGCGTCGTTGGGGTGGATGGCCACGGCGCCCAGTAGCCGGGGATCAGCGTCCACGGCCTGCACTGTGAATCGTGACGATTCGAGGTCGCAACCTACCTGCACGGCTCCCTGCACGCCCACCGCTTCTGCGGAGTCCATGGCATCCCTGACGGAGACCTCGATCAGTCCGTGCCTGAAGTCCAGATGTGTGTGGTTATCCATGACGGCTACGGGGAGGGGCTCCGGTGCCGGCGGGTATTCCCGGCGGGAATCTTTTTCTTCTGCTGCATCGGATGGCGCCCTGTAGGGTGCTGGGGCGAGGGAGTTGCACATGCTTCCACCTTAATCGGACTGCGGTCCTCCTTGGGCAACCACCAAGTTGTACACACTAAATTCCACATGGCACATAAATTCCGGAGCACTATGTCAGCGGCGGCCAATGTCTAGGTAGTCTGGAACGGACAAGCGGTCAACAACAACAGCGTTTAGCGAAGATTGCTGTTGCCGAGGCCACGGCTGAAGGGCGATTCATGGAGTCCAAGCAACAAGTCACCGTTGAGCCTCCGCCCGTCCAGGGCGAGGCTTACAGCACCCTGCCACAGGATGGTTCCGGGCTCAACGGGCATAGGCCGCAGGTCATGGACGCGGAACGGTTCCACGATGCCAGCCAGCGCATCCTGGGTTCCATCAATAAGGTCATTGACGGTAAGGCGGACGCGGCAAAGCTCGCCCTGACGGTCCTCCTGGCCCAGGGTCACCTTCTTTTGGAGGACGTCCCGGGCGTGGGCAAGACCCTGTTGGCCAAGACGTTAGCGAGGAGTGTGGACTGTACGGTCTCCCGCATACAGTTCACCCCTGACCTGCTTCCCTCCGATGTCACTGGCGTGTCCATCTACAACCAGTCTTCCCGGCAGTTCGAGTTCCGCCCCGGAGCCGTGTTCGCGAACATCGTCATCGGTGACGAAATCAACCGCGCTTCGGCCAAAACCCAATCCGCGCTGCTGGAATGCATGGAGGAGCACCAGGTAACCGTGGACGGCCATTCCTACCAGCTGGGATTGCCCTTCATGGTGGTGGCCACACAGAATCCCATCGAAATGGAAGGCACCTACCCGCTTCCTGAAGCCCAGCGTGACCGCTTCATGGCTCGGATTTCCATGGGCTACCCGGACAAGGACGCCGAAATCGAGATGCTGGAGACGCATCAGGCGTCCTCGCCCTTGGTAAACGTTACTCCCGTGGTGACCGCTGCCGATGTTGCTGCCATGATTTCCACGGTCCAGCAGGTGTACGTCTCCACGGCCATCAAGGAGTACACGGTGGCCATTGGACGGGCCACCCGGGACAGCGCACGCCTTCGCCTGGGCGCCAGCCCTCGGTCTTTGCTGCAATTGTTGCGTGCTGCCAAGGCCACGGCAGCTTTGGATGGCCGCGATTTTGTCCTCCCTGATGACGTGGTGGACGTTGCCGAATCGGTGCTGGCCCACCGGATCATCCTGGATCGCAAGGCCGCGAGTTCGGGCGATACTCCACAGAGTATTCTTCGGGGCATCTTCGCTTCCCTGCCCGTTGCCCAGGAACCGCCCGGCGCATGGCGCAGGGACAGGCATAGCGTTTAGGAGACACGCCCCAATGGCGCTCATGGATCGGCTTCCCAAGCATTTATTCACCAACCGTGGCTGGGGACTCCTGGCAGCCGGGGCCCTTTCCCTGGGGTGCGCCTACGTCATGGGAAGGCGCGATCTCCTGTCCTTGGCGGTCTTGCTGATTCTCCTGCCATTGGTGGCGCTTGCCGGCGTCCGGGTACTCAAACCAAAGTTCCAGGTGTACCGCGAGTTCAACCCGTCCACGGTGGAGACCTCAAGCACCACCACTGTTCGCCTGGCCATTGCCCGTTCTTCATCTGCCACGGGGCAGGTCATCATGGAGGAGCAGTTGCCTCAGCGTTTCGGGGAGCCTCCCGCTTTCCGTTTTCCGGCCAGGTCAGCGTCAGGTGGCACCAGCCGCTACGAGTATCACCTTCGCTCGGGCAAGCGTGGACAGTTCCGGATCGGTCCGGTCACGGCAGAGTTCAGTGACCCGTTTGGTTTGTCTTTGCGCAGGCACGCAATTGACGACGGCGACCTCCTGACCGTGACGCCTGCCGCCGTCGAACTTCCCGTCACGGGCCTGGCCGGAGCGCGGGGCAATGACGGCGTGACGGCAACCCGCATCCGGGCCAATCCCAGCGACGACGACATTATGACCCGCGAGTATAGGCATGGGGACCCCATGCGACGCGTTCACTGGGCCGCCACGGCCCGCCATGGCCAGCTCATGGTCCGCCAGGAGGAGTCGGTAACCACACCGGAAGCGACTCTCATCCTTGACCAAAGGTTCACCGCCTTTGCCTCCGGAAACGGCTCCGTGTTCGGAAGCCGTGACGAAGATTCGGATTTGGTCACCAGTACCAACTTTGAGTGGACAGTTACGGCAGCGATGTCGATCGCCGCACACTTGGCGGAACGAAGTTATTCGTTGCGGCTCCTTGACTCGTTCGGTGGGCCGGCGTTCCACCGTTCGAGGTCGGCCGCGGATCCTGATGCGGAGGAGTTCTCGGGTGCGGGCGGCCTTCAGGCCATCGCTGAGGCTTTGGCGGCCGTGGAGCTGAACGGCCCCCGGCACGTCAGGCCGGATCACCACCGGGCCGAGATCGGGGACCACAAATCCGGTCCGGAACATAAAGAGGGCACCTCCGGCGCAGCGGGCGCGGAGTCTGCGGATTCTCCGTTCAACGACCACCTGATGGACAAACTCTCGGCGCATCGCCTGCGCGGTCCCCTGCTGGCCTTGGTGGGCAACCTGACACTCGCAGAAGCACGGGCGCTCGCTCCCGCGGCCGGGTATGGCGCCAATGCTTTCGCCATGGTGGTGACCGATGCTTCGCGTAACACCGACCAAGTATTGGAGATCCTGCGCCTGGCAGGTTGGAGAGCTGCGGCAGTCACCTCAAAGACCCGGCTGACCTCAGCCTGGTCTGCCTTCGACGAGGGCGGAATCGTGGCGGCAGCCGATGCCGCCATGGATGTCCGGCGTGGAGCGGCGGTGCCCCGATGACAGCTACATCACACCAAGGCTCCCCCAAAGCGCCGACTCAACCCGGCGGTCCTTCCGGCACACCCGATTCCGGCAAGCCCGCACCCGGCAAGCCGCTACGGCCACGGGCCCCGGGGGCCGGACCATACCCGTGGGTCATGGCGGGATCAGTCTCAGTGGCCGTTCTTGGCGCTGCCCTGTCCCTGAATGGAGTCCTGAGGGGCTGGGCCTGGTTCATGCCGCTGATCACCACCGTGGTGGTGGTCGCACTGGCGCTTGCTGTACTCCGAGCGCTCCGTGCCCAGCCGTTGTTGGTCACTTTGGCCTCATTTGCCTCGTTGGCCGGCATTCTCAGCTTCATTTTCTGCCGCCAGGAAAGCCTGGCGGGGTTCATCCCCACCACCGGAACCTTCACCGCCGTCGGACGCCTTATCAAACGGGCTGCAGAGACAGTGGTGTCCGAAAGTGCGCCTGTAGCACCCAACGCGGGGATCGTCTTTGTCCTCTGCGCTTGCCTGGGCCTCTTGGTGATCTTGATCGATGCCCTTGCCGTTCCCCTGTCCATGCCGGCCGCCAGCGGTATTGGTCTCCTGGCTGTCATGGTGGTCCCGGCAACCATCAAACCCCAGAGCGTGGGCGTCGCCGGATTCATGGGCGCGGCCGTGGGCTACCTGCTCATCCTCGGGTGCAGCCACTGGTTCGCCCCGGATGCGAGGTTGCAGTCGGGTTCAGGACGTGGAGCCGGGCAGTTCAGGCGCTCTGTGATTACAGGCGGCCTGGCACTGGCCTTGACCATGACCGTCCCTGTGGTGATTCCCGGTTTCGAGACCGGCACCTTTCCGCAGGGCTCCCGGCTGAGCCCCTGGGGAACCTCCAATGGGCTCAACCCGATGATCACTTTGGGCAACAGCCTCCGCAGCCCCACCGGTTCGGGACGCATCACCTATGCCACCAGTGCCAGCGCTCCCCTGTACCTCCGCTCCGTGACGGTGGAGAACTTCGACGGCGAAACCTGGGCCCCTGATGATCGGGGGGCGGGTCGCCGGGCGGGCGTGGACAGGATCGAGACCGGATATGCGATCCAAGGCGAGGTGGTCAACGCGGTCACGTCGGTCAATGCGGGCCTGTTTTCCAGCCCTTACCTTCCTGCTCCATTTGCCCCCGCCTCAGTAAACGGCCTTAACGGACGATGGACGTGGGATCCATCAACCTTGAGCATCATGAGCACGGAGACCACCACCCGCGCGCAACGGTATGTGGTTTTCTCCGCAGCTCCCAAGATCACTGCGCAGTCCCTATCTCAGGCCAATGCCGTTCCGCAGGATATCTCCGAGGACTTCCTGAGGGTCCCCGGGAACCTTCCGGATATCGTGCGCCAAACGGCTGATACCGTCACGGCATCGGCTGGCAGCAATTACGCCAAGGCGCTGGCCATCCAGAAGTACTTGCGTTCAGGCGAGTTCACTTATTCACTTCAGGCTCCCGTCCAGAATGGCTATGACGGCAATGGCCTCTCGGTCCTGGCCGACTTCCTTGCAGTGAAGAGCGGCTATTGCGTCCATTTCTCCTCCGCCATGGCGGTCATGGCACGGGCTGAAGGCATCCCCAGCAGGATTGCGGTGGGCTACGCGCCGGGCCGCCTCACGGGTGAATCGGTGGCCTTGGTGGGTCAGGGATCCTTCCCCGAGTACGAGGTTGACGCCCGGGACGCGCACGCGTGGCCTGAGCTGTACTTCGAGGGCCTGGGCTGGGTCCCCTTCGAGCCGACACCTTCCCGCGGCGTTCCTCCGGACTACGCGACGGAAAGTTCGGTAGCCGGCAACTTGAGCACCAACGCCGATGAGAAAGAGGTGCTTACCACCCCCGCCCCCGCTC
>NZ_SDXQ01000048.1:0-142386 GCF_006964045.1 Arthrobacter sp. TS-15
GCTCCCACCCCAGCCGCCCCACTCCCTGGCTTGAATACGCCTGCCGCAAGTTCGGCCGCAGTGAACCCGTGGCCGGCGATCGGCGCCGCAGTGGCCGGGGTCCTGGTGCTTGCTGGATTCCTGTGGTCGCCGAGGCTGAGCCGGACGGTGCTCCGGCGACGCCGGCTCAGCCAAAAGCCTCCGGCCGATTCCGAGCTCCCGGGCTATAAGGATCCTGCCCCTGAACTGGCGTGGGCGGAGTTGCAGGATCTCTCCACCGACTACGGCGTGCCGTCAACGCCCAGCGAGACGCCGAGGCATTTCTCCGCCCGGCTGCGCTCCAGCTCCGCCTTGGGGGTCGCGGGAGGACTCGACGACGCCGCACATGAGGCAGTCGCGTCCCTCACCTCGGACTTCGAACGGCAACGGTACGGCCGAACCATGACGATTGCGCCGTCAGCGGCCGCCCGGATCGCTGTCGTTCGCGAATCGTTGCGGAACAATGCCCGCTGGTTGGTCCGCTTCCGCGCGGACTGGCTGCCGCCGTCGATGATGCAGCGTTGGGTGCATGCCCTCGGCGCACCGTTCCGGGCTGTTGGAAGGTTCGGCACGGCAACGGGGCGGGCGATCGCTTTTTCCTGGCGCAGGCTCAAAGGATTGCTCCCCCAGCGCCACTAGGTCCGGGACCGCTGATCCGGATTCAGACGCAAAGGGCCCGACGCCGGAACTTGTGGTTCCGGGGCCGGGCCCCTGCATGTGTCAACCGTTCTTGTTGCGAGAGCGGCGGACAGGGCTCCTTGGTGGAAAGAGCAGCATTAGTCGGCGTACGGGTCCGCGATACCTACGTACTGGGTGTAGAGGTACTCTTCGATGCCTTCGGAGCCGCCTTCGCGGCCCAGGCCGGACTGCTTGACTCCACCGAACGGCGCGGCGGCGTTGGAGATCACACCGGCGTTGAGGCCGAGCATGCCGGTCTCGATCCTTTCGCTGATGCGCAGGCCACGGTTGAGGTCCTTGGTGAAGACGTAGGCAACCAGGCCGTATTCGGTGTTGTTGGCCAGTCGAACAGCGTCGTCTTCGGTGGAGAAGGTGATGATGGGCGCTACCGGTCCGAAGATCTCTTCCTGCAAGATGCGGGCATCTGCGGCAACGTTCTTCAGCACGGTGGGCTGGTAGAAGTAACCGGGACCGTCGACGGCGGCACCACCGGTGACTGCTGTGGCACCTCCTGCTACGGCTTCGGAAACCAGGGCGTGAACGCCGTCGCGGGCCTTGCCGTCGATCAGCGGGCCAACCTTGGACTCCGGCTCGGTGCCGCGGGCGGTGGTGAGTGCGCCGATCTTGGCGGCGAACTTCTCCGCGAAGGAATCGGCGATGGACTCGTGCACAATGAAGCGGTTTGCTGCGGTGCAGGCCTCGCCCATGTTGCGCATCTTCGCGGCGATGGCACCTTCAACGGCCTTGTCCAGGTCCGCGTCCTCGAAGACCACGAACGGGGCGTTGCCACCCAGTTCCATGGAGGTGCGCAGGACCTTGTCCGCGGCTTCACGGATCAGGGCCTGGCCCACCGGGGTGGAGCCGGTGAAGGAGATCTTGCGGAGACGGTCATCCTTGATCAGCGGGCCAGTGACAGCGCCTGCCGTGGAGGTCTGGATGACGTTCAGGACACCGGCGGGAAGGCCGGCTTCCTGCATGACCTGGGCGAACAGGAGGCTGGTCAGCGGGGTCAAGTTGGCGGGCTTGAGCACCATGGTGCAGCCGGCTGCGACAGCTGGGGCTACCTTGCGGGTGGCCATGGCCAGCGGGAAGTTCCACGGGGTGATCAGCAGGCAGGGGCCCACCGGCTTCTTCTGCACCAGCAGGCGGTTCTTGCCATCAGGTGCTGCGGAATAGCGGCCGGACACGCGGACAGCTTCTTCCGAGAACCAGCGCAGGAATTCGGCACCGTAGGTCACTTCACCGCGGGCTTCGGCCAGGGGCTTGCCCATTTCCAAGGTCATCAGCAGCGCGAAGTCTTCGGCACGCTCAGTGACCAGCTCGAAGGCACGGCGCAGAATTTCGCCGCGTTCGCGCGGTGCGGTGCGTGCCCAGTCAGCCTGGGCGGCAGCAGCGGCGTCGAGGGCGGCAGCGCCGTCTTCAGCACCGGCATCGGAGATGCTGAGCAGGACCTTGCCCGTTGCCGGGTCCTCAACATCAAAGGTCTTTCCGGAACCAGCCGGGCGCCACTGACCGTTGATCAGCAGGCCGGTAGGGACGGAAGCCAGCAGTTCGCTTTCGCGTTCAACCGTGACAGTCATGGCGACTCCTTCGTCTTGGGTGCTTTGGAGAATTGCACCACAGGGGTTTGTTGCCGGAAGTGGCGTGAATTACTGCCACGGTACTGCCCCACGAGAAGCAGTGTCTACGCCTTCACGCACTGCCACATGGTCGTCGATTTGTGCAGGTGCACAGCATAGGTCAGCGTGCTGCGAGTACCGCTGAGTAGAGCTCCCGCTTGCTGACCCGGGCCTCCTCGGCCACTGCGGCTACGGCCTCCTTCAACCGGATGCCCTGCGAAATGAGCTCGTTGACCGCTGCGACGTGGTCCTCCGGCTTGCCGGGTTCCTGTTCGGGCGCACCGGCCACCACAACCGCGATCTCGCCACGGACCTCGTTGATCTCTGCCCACTGGAGCAGTTCACGCAACGTGCCTCGAATAACTTCTTCATATGTCTTGGTCAGCTCACGGCAGACTGCCACGCGGCGATCGGCCCCGAAACGCTCATGAAGTGCCCGCAACATGACCTCAAGCCGGTGCGGGGCCTCAAAAAAGACCATGGTGCGGCGTTCGTCGGCCAGGTCTGCAAGGCGTGAGTTCCTGTCCCCCGACTTTCGCGGCAGGAATCCTTCAAAGCAGAAACGGTCGGTGGGCAAACCGGATAGCGCCAGCGCCGTCAGTACCGCGGAAGGGCCAGGAACCGCCGTGACCGTCAGCCCGGCAGCAACCGCACCCTCCACCAGACGGAAGCCGGGGTCCGAAACTGCGGGCATCCCGGCGTCGCTGACCATCAGGATGGTCTTGCCAGCGCGGACGTGGTCCAACAGTTCACCGGTCTTGGCTACCTCATTGTGCTCGTGGTAGCTGATGACGCGTCCCTTGACTTCAACCCCAAGGGCAGTGACCAGCCGGTGCAAACGGCGGGTATCCTCTGCGGCCACGATGTCCGAGGTGCCAAGGAGTTCAACCAAACGCGCGGAAGCGTCCCCGACGTTGCCTATGGGTGTTGCCGCCAGGACAATCCTGCCCACGCCGGGAGTTGCGCCCGAGGCAGTAGCCGCCTCTTCCAGGTTCTCGTTGAAGGGAGCTTCGTCAGGGGTGCCGCGTTGTTCGTCCACCTGCCAAGCCTAATACCGCGCGGGGTTCAGGGTTGCAGGCGCGGGGTTCAGGGTTGCAGCAAGGATGGAAAGGTAGCATGGGCGGGTGAACCAGTCGCCCGTTCCTGCCACCGCTTCCGGATCCCCGGCAGCGTCCCCAGCGAGCCCGGAACCTGAAGACTCCAAGGCCGCGGAGAACAACGGGCAGTCGGACACACCGAAACCCGCAGGCACGTCGCGCGCCCATCCGGAAGAAGCCCCGCCCGCTGAGACCTGGCCCAGCCGAGGACTGCCCGGCCGGGGTGTGCCCGGCCGAGGCCTGGAGGGGCACCGCTGGATCGCACGGCCGTCCGAGGCCTACACTGCCGCGGCGCTGAAGGAACGTCTGATCGGCGCAACCCAAAGCTGGCGGGACTACCCGGCGTCCCTGCGCTTATGGTTTTGGCTGATCCCTACCCTCACGGCAATCCTGGGCGGCATTCTCCGCTTCTTTCGCCTTGATGCCCCGCACAGCCTGGTTTTCGATGAAACGTACTACGTCAAGGACGCCTACTCCTATGTGGTGAGCGGCTACGAACGCAGTTGGCCGGCCAACGCCAATGACTCCTTCATCGCCGGCAACCCGGATGTTCTCCTCAACACTCCCGAGTACGTCGTCCACCCACCGGTGGGCAAATGGATGATCGCGTTCGGGATGTGGCTGTTCGGCGGGGACAACCCCTTCGGCTGGCGCTTCAGCGCGGCTTTGGCGGGCACGGTGACGGTCTTCCTCGTGTCACTGATCGCACTGAAGCTCTTCCGCTCACACACCCTCGGTGCCGTGGCCGGACTGCTACTGGCCGTCGACGGCCATCACCTGGTGCTCTCCCGCACGTCCCTGCTGGACGTGTTCCTGGCCCTGTGGATCCTGGCCGCTTTTGGCGCCTTGCTCATGGACCGCGACGACGGCCGACGCCGTTTGGCGTCACGGCTTGCCGCGCAAGCGGCTGCTTCGCCGGGCGGCCTACCCACACCCCCCCAGCTGGTCACCGGTCCCTGGCTGGGCATGCGGTGGTGGCGGCTGGTTGCAGGGCTTTGCCTCGGCCTTGCCGTGGGCACCAAATGGTCTGCCCTGTTCTTCGTCGCGGCTTTCGGCATCATGACCGTGCTGTGGGACCTGAACGCCCGCCGTGTCGCCGGGATCCGGAGCTGGTTCAGTGCCGGCATCATCAAGGACGGCCTGCCGGCATTCGTGACCATCATTCCCATTGCAGCAGTCACCTACGTGGCCACGTGGACGGGCTGGTTCCTCTCGAAAGACGCCTATTACCGGCAATGGGCTGCCACCAACCCTGCCCCGGGCTGGGATTGGCTGCCCAACTCCGTGCGCTCCCTGGCGCACTACCACCTTGAAGCTTACAAATTCCATCAGGGCCTGAGCTCGGACCATCCGTATGAGTCCAGCCCCTGGACGTGGCTCATCATGGGCCGTCCCACCTCGTTCTACTACCAGACTCCCAAACCGGGCACTCCCGGCTGCCTGGCTGAGACATGCTCTTCGGCCATTCTGCCCGTGGGTAATCCGGTGGTTTGGTGGGGTGGAACCATCGCGTTGGTGATCCTCTTGTTTTGGTGGGCGGGCCGCCGCGACTGGCGGGCCGGTGCCATCCTCGCCGGCGTGGCAGCCGGGTACCTTCCATGGTTCATGTACCCGGAACGCACCATGTTCATCTTCTACGCCGTGTCCTTCGAACCCTTCCTGGTTCTGGGCCTGACATATGTGTTGGGGTTGGTGCTGGGACGCAGCAGCGACCCCGTCTGGCGGCGACGGTCCGGCCTCTACATTGTGGCTCTGGTCATGGTGTTGGCCGTGCTGGCAACGGCATTCTTCTATCCGGTGCTCACGGCGGAGGTCATCAGCTACCAGGAGTGGCGGATGAGAATGTGGATGCCATCATGGATCTAGGAGGAGTCAAGCAGTGAGGGAAGCAAGCACGGACCTTCTGGTCGAGGCGGACCCGGATACCAACGTGACGGACCTTCTTCTGGAACGCTGCCATAAGGATCCGTTCGGAAACCTGTACGCGCATAACACTGCGAACGGTTGGTTGAACGTCTCCGCTGCGAGGTTCCTTGGCGATGTTACCGCCCTGGCCAAAGGCCTGATCGCAGGAGGACTCAACCCTGGAGATCCTGTGGCGGTGTTGTCCCGCTCAAGCTTTGAATGGACTTTGGTGGACTTCGCCATCTGGATGGCCGGCGGAGTCACGGTGCCCATTTATGAGACGTCGTCGGCAAGCCAGATCGAGTGGATCCTGGCCGATTCCGGAGCCCGACGCATCTTTGTGGAGGACGCCGCCAAAGCAGATCTCGTCCATACACTGGTGGAGCACTCTGCCGTCCTGGGCGAGGACCCCGTGGCCATCATTCGGATGGAGCACGACGGCGACGCACCCAACCTGACCAGCGTCTCCGCCGTCGGGATCGGCGTCATGGACAACGAACTGGAGCGCCAGCGCAGCGCAGCGAACCTGGCCAGTGTCGCCTCCATCGTCTACACCTCCGGAACAACGGGCAAGCCCAAGGGCTGCGAAATCACCCACGGAAACTTTGTCCTCGTGGCGCGGAACGTCATCCCGTTCCTCCCCGAGCTCCTCATGCAGCAAGGCGCGCGGACATTGATGTTCCTGCCCTTGGCGCACGTCCTCGCCCGCGCAGTCCAGGTGGTCTGCCTCACTGCCGGCATTACTCTGGGACACAGCGCCGGCGCCAATGGACTGATGGCAGACCTGGGATCTTTCAAGCCCACTTTCCTGCTCGCCGTACCGCGCATTTTCGAGAAGGTCTACGCCGGTGCCAGCCACAAAGCGGCCATGAGCGGAAAATCCGCGCTCTTCTCGGCAGCGTCCGCCACCGCAGTTGAGTATTCGACGGCGGTGGACCTCGCCGCCCGTGGCGAGGGGCAGGGGCCGGGTTGGCTTCTGGGCATGAAGCATTCGTTGTTCAACAAACTCCTCTACCCCAAGGTGAGGGAGCTGTTCGGCGGCAATGTAGGTTACACAGTTTCCGGTGCCAGTCCCCTGAGCCTGCGGGACAACCACTTCTTCCATGGAGCCGGTGTTCCGGTTCTTGAGGGCTATGGGTTGACGGAGACTACTGCGCCCTGCACGGTCAACACACCCGCTATGTCCCGGATCGGGACCGTGGGGATTCCGCTTCCGGGGACCACCATCAGGGTGGCCCGGGACGGGGAGGTGCTGGTCAAGGGCATTGGTGTCTTCAAGGGCTATCACAACAATGACGAGGCCACCCGGGCTGCCTTCGTTGACGGGTTCTTCCGCACGGGAGATCTGGGCGAACTCGACGCCGACGGCTTTCTGACCATCACCGGACGCAAAAAGGACCTCTTAGTGACCGCCGGAGGAAAGAATGTGGCGCCGGCTCCGCTGGAGGAGAAACTGCGCGAACACCCCTTGGTGGGGCAGGCCGTGGTGGTGGGCGATGGCCGGCCGTTCGTCGCAGCATTGCTTGGCCTGGACCCTGAAGGGATTGCTGACTGGTGCGCGGAGAACAAGGTGGCAGCCATGTCCCCCGACGAAGCCGCCGCTGATGACCGGGTGAAGGCAGCGGTTCAGTCTGCAGTGGACGAGGCCAACAAACTCGTCTCGGCTGCTGAATCCATTAAGAAGTTTGCCTTCATCACGGCGGAGCTCAGCGTCGAGTCCGGGCACCTGACGCCCTCGCTCAAACTGAAGCGGGCTGCGGTGCTCAGCGACTTCTCAACGGCAGTGGAGAAGCTGTACGAGAAGTAGCGCACCACCTAGGTAGCTCCGGATCACCACCTAGTCCTTCCAACTCAGCACCTAATTCGGCGCCAATCACCACCTAGTTGGACCGATTCCCCTCTAGGTGGCGTTGTTGTCCCCGTAACGTTTCCTCACGAACCAACGTTCAAAGGGGAACTCATGTCAGATCCATCGGCTGGGCCGGCTCGGGCACTCTACTACTCCCGGGTGCGGGCAACACTGCTGCCTCGTTACATCGGGCTCACGATCATAGCGGTCGGCATGCTTTTCGTAGCCCTGTCAATGGCTCAGCAACGCGTCGACTTACTCGTCCTTCCGATCATCTTCTTTCCGCTGGGATCATTTATCGGCTTCATGACGGTGACGGTGAAAGTCGATCTCCAAAACGTCGTGATCACCTTCTGCGACATCGTCAAACGCACCCTACCAAGGGCAGGAATTGCAATTGTGACCACTGATAAAACGGCCGGTCCCAGCGGCTACGGAATCCGATATATGGGACCCGGCGTGGTCGGTTATCTCGTGGGCGGTCCCGAGGTCAATATCGAGACGAAGTCCGGCAAAACCTTCATCGCCAGCACGGACCGTCCCGACGAGCTCATTGCTGTTCTAACCGAAGTAAGCAACTAAAGAGGAGAAGCAATTGTCGAATCGAACTTGGCCATTGTCAGCAGGAGCTGTGGCACTGAGCGCAGCCCTCGCCCTAGGCACAAACGGGGTCGCAACAGCAGCACCCCCAGAAACCCACGCCGTCACGCGCCATATAGTGAAGGATGCTACGTCCGAGGGCAAAGCGCTCTTCAAGGCCATCTACTTTGGCGTGGGACCGCAGGTAGCTGAGGTTCGGGAGAAGCTGGCCGACGACTCCTACGTGTCCTTCACACAGACCGCGTCGAGCCAAGAGGGACAGGATCTGGCAGCGGACGCGGTTGTGGCTGCTATCGAAGCCAAGAATCCCAAATTCTTCGGAACCTTCCACGCAGCCCTGATCAGTGGGGACGTCCTGCGGGTTGATGCAAAATTCAAGCAAGTCCAGAAGGTCATGACGGACCTCCTGAAGTCCGAGCCACAGCAGGTTACGGCATTGGCAAAGTCAGACACCGCGAATCCGTTGGCGGCCGTACCCGTCTTCATTTGGGCCGCAGCTGTGTGGGATGTCGCTGCGGCGGTCAACTACGCTGTCGGTGTCAACGTTGCTGTTGCCGCTGCAGCCGTCGTCGTGGTGTACGCCAAGGTCGCTTTCTGGCCCTCAAGCGCAACCACGGGTTCGCAGCTGGAGAGTGAGAACAGCATCTCCCAATTCACTGCCGCTCTTGCGCAGGACTGATCCGGCCGCGATTGATGACCTGCGAACAAACCGTTGAGGGTGTCCCCGCTACTGGCCGGACACCCTCGACGGGACCATACGTCCTACCAATTCATCTGCTGGCCCCGACGGCCGGCCTTCTGCTTCTGGGAGCATACTCCATCTTTTCGTCCATACCGTCAACGATCCTGACTCTGCCCTACCTGGACCAAATAAAACCGAACGCCGTGTCAGCTATGCCTCAGGGGTGGGCCTTTTTCTCCAAGTCGCCCCGCGATCCTTCCGTTGCTCCTTACCGCGAGGATGCCAGTGGCTCTTTGGAGTCGCTCAGCCGACTCCCAACCACCCGCGTCGAGAATCTCTTTGGTGTTAGCAGGGAAGGTCGCGCCCAAGGCGTTGAGGTCGCTTTGATATCCAGCGGATCCGAGGCCGGAAATTGGATGGATTGCTCCAGCCCTGTAGTTCAGGAATGCGTGGAACTCCTGCGTGACGCACCCTCGATTGCGGTAACCAATGCTGTTGCCTCGCCCACAGTCTGCGGTGATGTGGTGCTTGTGCAAACCACGCCGGTGCCTTGGTCATTCAGGCACCAAACGTTACTGAGGGATAGGGCCGATAAGGCCGTTAAGATGCGTGTGGACTGTCATGGTCGTTAGGCTCCCAACCATCGTCGCGATCCCGCGAATAGCAATGCCATTGGTCTGGTCCCCGTTCTTGGGAATTATACGAAGCCTTTTGGCAGTGGGAACCATGCTGACGTTGGTTTTCACGAGCAACGACGCACTATTCAGGCCGGTTCTTGGTGTGGGCGATTATCCCCTGTGCCGCGGCGTTGAATCATTGGGCTTGTTCTGTGTCATTCCGCGTGAGCAACTGGGTCTATCCAAAGTCCTGGGGATCTTTATCCTGTTGCTGGTGATCTCCGGAGTCTTGCCCCAGCTCACCGGTGTCCTGCACGCATGGGTAGCCTTCAGCGTTGCAACGGGCATCTCAATTCCGGACGGCGGCGACCAAATTACGTCGAACCTGGCACTACTACTAGTTCCTATCTGCCTCACGGACCCGAGGATGAACCACTGGCGCAGCGCCCGCTCAGGAGTCCGATTGTTGGCATCCCGGGCTGGAACGGCAGGAGTTTCCCTACTGGCCCTGAAGTTGCAGGTCTCTATCCTCTACTTCTATTCAATGACGGGGAAGATATTCCAAACCGAGTGGGCGGAAGGGTCTGCCCTCTACTACATCGGATCTGGCTTTTTCGGCCCCTCGGGAGCCCTAAAGGACGCTTTCGGCCTGCTGACGGACAATCCCGTGGTATCCCTTGGCATGTCGTGGGGCGCACTCCTGATCGAATTGATGCTCGCCGTTACGTTGCTGACCCCCGACAAGTTCCGCCTCGCCTGGTTCGCTCTGGGCGGTTCGCTCCATGCAGGAATCGCGCTGTTCCTAGGGATCTGGAGCTTCCAAGTAGCTATGCTGGCTGCCCTGTCCCTCCTTACGATTCCGGCTACGTCACCGGTCTATTCGGCAGGATTCCGCCTTCGTCACTTCAGGTTCAAGACGGCTTTCGTAGGGACTCGATAATCCCGAACGAATGCAAACCGGAAATTGGCGGCTTAGTGTCCGTTTAGCTGGCCCCTAACGGCGGGATTCCGAGACTTCCTGGCGAAGGCCAGACGACTCCGACTCCTCGTCTGCTTCCCGCGCGGAAGGTTCAGCCTCGTCCGCGGCCTCCTGCTTGTCCGCAACGCCGCGGCGCCGCTTGGTGGGCCATGTCAGGATGAACGTGACCGTAGCCGCCAGGAATACCAGAGCGCCGATCACAATGCCCGCGTCAATCCAGAACTGGCCCGGGAAAAGCCGGATGAGGGTGTCTTCCAGCGCGAAGGTCCATGTTCCGTTGGCAAAGAAAATCCGGTGGAATTCCGTGAAGAACTGCTGCCAGCTCAGGGCGGCCAGGACAGCTAGACCAATGATGATGACCAGCGTGACAATGGATCCGGCAAAGAGACCTCGACGGATCCCGCCATTGCTCCGCTTACGCAAATACAGGATGGCGATGATGCTGAGGATGATGAGCAGGAGCCCTGCCCCGAAGGAGGACAGGATGACCAGCTTCACGTCGGCCATATGGGAAACTTCGCTGTCCGTGAAGAGCTTCTCCCCGTCCTGATTAACCAAGCCTCCCAGATACCGGGGGGCGGCCCAGTTACTGAGGTAGTCCACAGCGTACGAGCCGTACGTCATTCGGTCGTCAGTGCTGAAGCCGTATCCGTCGCCGGGGAAACCCGGACGGTTGTACTCCACCCACAGGAACAACGGACTGGTGACTGCCCGGACGGCGAGCACCAGGAGAATGATCGGGTACGAAATGGCCAGCAGCACCTGAAAAACCCGAGGCCCTATTGGCTTCACCTTTGCCGCTTGCTCGCGTTCGGCGTTCCGTCGCGCCACTTCGTCTTCCGGCGGGCGGACCTGAAGGGCCGACGTAGGCAACGGTTCAGAATAGTGCGCCGGCGCCTTGCTGGTGGAGGCTTCGGCAAGGGTGTCCGCGAACAACGGGGTTTCAGTACCGGCGTCGGCAGCTTCAGCAGCTTTGCGGTCCGCGCGGCTACCGGGCTGGCCCTTAGCTGGCGTCGCAGTTGAATCAGCTGAAGATTTTGCTGCCACGGTGGTGGCTCCAGTGGTGGCTGCAGGAGTGGCCTCGGTGGCGCCGCCGGACGTTTTTGGCTTCATCCAGTCGAAGGCCGGTTCGTTGGGGTCCTCGTGGACGGCCGTGTCCGGTTCTTGTGGTTTTTGGCTCTTGTCGCTCACAGCGGGTTCACTTCCGTAGGCATCCACCGGCGATTGCTTGCGGCCGGCTCTCTTGTCTGCTTTCGAGCCTACCGCCCGGCCTTACAGAGACACGCGGTGCCACCCCGGCTGCGACCAGATTGAAACGCAACTGTAAGCTCTACGCTGCGATGCTTCGGTACCCGGCGTCGTTGGCATCCATGTCTCCCGTGACGCCCGCGCGGACGGCCTTCCCGCCCAGGACCAGCGTGTACACCCAGTAGCCTGCTAACACCAAGGCGCCGATAGCGATCTTGGCCCATACGGGCAGGGAACTCGGGGTCACAAAGCCTTCCACAATGCCGGAGACGAGCAGGACGAGCACCAGCCCCAAGGCAATGGTGATCAGGGAACGGCCCTCATCAGCCACGGCCTGCAGCCTCGTCCTCGGGCCCGGCCGCACCATGGCCCAAAAAATCTTGAGCCCCGCAGCACAGGCGATGAAAACGGCCGTAAGTTCCATGAGACCGTGCGGAAGGATGTAGCTGAAGAAAATGTCCATCTTCCCCGTCGCAAGGAAAAGTCCCGCAGCGATTCCCAGCCCCTGCGCGTTCATGAACAGGATGAAGGGCACCCAGAATCCGGTAACGCCGAAAGCCACGGCCTGAGCTGAGATCCAAGCGTTGTTGGTCCACACTGCGCCGGCAAAGGAGGCTGCCGGATTCTCGGAGTAGTAGTCAATGAAGTCTTCCTCCACGTACTGCTGCACTCTGGCGTCACTGGAGGCCACAGCCCTCAATGCCTCCGGTGAGGTGCCAATCCACAGTGCATAAGCACCCGCCACCAGGACAAAGGCCAGCCCGCACCACAGGGTCAGCCACCGGATGCGGTAAAACGCCGCAGGAAGTGAAATGACGAAAAACCGCGCCAGATCCTCCATGAAATTCGAGCGGGCCCCGGTGAAACGCGTCCGGGCCTGGGCCAGCGCTGCGGACAAGGATGCGGACAATCCCGTCTCCGGTGCCACAGAACGGATCAAGGAAAGATGCCCGGACACCGTCTGGTAAAGGCGCAGAAGTTCGTCCGCCTCGGCACCCGTCAGCCTGCGCTTGTGCGCCAGGAAATGAAGCCGCGACCATTTGTCCTCATGTACGGCCGAGAAGGCATCAATGTCCACGCCACCACCCTAGCGCCTGTATCCACCGTGCGGTCAGCCCCGCCGCTAGACTCGTTGATGCGGGCGATCACAGCGCCCACAGAATTGGCAAAACTTGGGGGCAGGCATGAGTTCAATCATCACAGGCGAGGCAGTAGTCCTCGAGCTTCGCCCCGCCTCCTTTGCCGCGCGGGCCCTGGGCCTCATCCTGGATGTCATCTCCCAGGTGGTCCTCGCAATACTCCTGATCATCCTCATCGCCTCAACCTCCCGGGACCTTGACGATGCCGCCATCCGAGCACTGATCCTCAGCAGCGTTGTGTTCTCCGTGGTCATCGTCCCCGTCACGGTGGAGACCCTGACCCGCGGGCGTTCCTTGGGAAAGCTCGCAACAGGGCTACGAATAGTCCGCGACGACGGCGGGTCCATCCGCTTCCGGCACGCCCTCATCCGCGGGCTCCTTGGATTCCTGGAGATCTACCTGACCTTCGGCGGCCTCGCAATCGGTGTGGCACTCTTCAACGACAAATCCAAGCGCCTCGGGGACATTGTTGCAGGCACCTACTCCCTCCGGCAGCGAGTACCCTCAAAGCCCCGGATCATGCCCGTAGCCCCGCATCATCTTCAATCATGGGTGGCCATGGCTGACATCGGCAGGGTACCGGACGCCACCGCCCGACGGGCTGGAACTTTTGTACAGCAGGCTTATCTCATGGCCCCGGCCTCGCGCGTCAACATGGCGGCATCGCTCGCATCCGAACTCGCAAGGTACGTGGCACCGCCCCCGCCAGCGGGCACCATCCCCGAAGACTACATAGGCGCAGTCCTCGGGGAACGGCGCAACCGTGAACTCATCCGCCTGCGGCAAGCGGAACAGCGGAACGCAACCATAGGCGAGCGACTCAGGAAACTGCCGTTCACTGACAGTTAGCGCCCCGCTACCGGCTGACGCCGGGCGGCCGCCACCCCGTTTAGCTCACCAGTGAGCCGGTTTTGTGAGTCTTGGGGGTAGGAGGGTGTGGGGGTCGCCTTCGGCGGCGTTGATCTGCGGTTGGGTCACATAGAGCGCCCTGGAGAGGTCCGCTCCGTGAAGCTGTGCTCCGCGAAGGTCAGCTCCCAGGAGGTCTACGGCGGTGAGGTCTGACTTCCTCAGATTGGCTCCGATCAGGTACGCGCCGCGGAGATCTGATCCGCAGAGGCGCTGGTTGGCAAGGTTGGCGCCCATCAGGTCGGCACCTGGCTGGAGGCCGCCGTCGGGCGTTTGCTGGTCTTCTGCGCCGTAAGAGGCGCGGGTATCTTCACTGACCTCCACCAAGAGCGCCCGGACCTCCCCGTGGAGTGTCTCGACGTCGGTGGCAAGGACCGTTGACGCGTCACCTTGGGCGGCGGCTACTACGCCCTCTGACAGGTGGTCCGCCGCGGCCGCGAGCTCGGGATCGAAGGTCCGTTGCCGGGCCTCAGCCAGGTACCAGAGCATCTCGTGGAGTTGCCTGACTACTTTGAACACCGCGAACATCGAGGACATGGATGAGGGATCCTGTGTCCAACTGGTCCCGGCGAAAGTGTGTTGGGAGACCACTTGGCCGGCACCGAAACAATCAAAGACCGTGCAGCCGCGGAAGCCCCGGGGCCGTAAGCGTTGGTGAATGGTGCAGGAAAAGTCGTCCGCCATGTTCGGGCACGGCGAAGCGGCAGGTTTGTCGATCGCAAAGTCAGCCGACCGGGCAAATCCGAGCGCGGTACAGCACAGGGCGAAGCAGTTGCCGCAGTCCGGGGTGAGGTTTGGTGAAGGTCTCATGCATACTCCAGGTGAAGAGAATAGGTCCGGTGGAAGGAGCCGGGGAACCCATCAACGGGTTCCCTAGGGGGACACCCGCAATCACCATGGAGGGCAGCGCAAAGAGCAGGGCCGACGAACCGTCAGCGCTGGAGAAATGGGTCAAAGCGCGCAGGAAAGAATCACTGCAATGATGTTAACAGCTGTACTAGCGTTGAGCGTAGCTCGCCCAGGGTATGTTCCAGTCTCCAAAGCCTTCCAGCGGTTCCACTGCCGGTGCTCCGGTGTTGAGGATCTGAACGACGTCTCCGGTCTTCATGTTGTTGAAGAACCATGCAGCGTCCGCAGGCAACAGACCGACGCAGCCGTGCGATACGTTGGCCACACCAATAGAGCTCCACGCGGCTTCGAGAGCCTGGTGAACGTAGACACCGGACCACGTCAGGCGGTTGGCGTATTCAACCACGAGCGGCGGGTAGTATCCCTTGTCTCCAGGCTTCAGGCCGATGGTGCCGGCGTTGAAGTTGGAGTGGCGTTCTTGCTCCATGATGACCGCGTAGCCGGTGGGCGAAAGCCAGTCTTCCCCGCCCAGTGAGACGGGGGCGGTGTGGACCAGCTGGCCGTCGGAGTACACGTTCATGGTTTTGGTTTTGTCGTCTACTACGGCCACACGCTGCGGGCCCGTAGTGAACGTTGAGACGACGTCCGCGTTGCCGATCATGTTATTACCGAAATCGACGCCCAGGAGTTTCATGTCCACGGTGACGGTGGTGCCTGAAGCCCAGAAGGCCTCCGGACGGATCCTGACTTTCTTGTCTGAGTACCAGTGCCAGGCCACAGGCTGACCGGATGAGACGGTAATGGCAACCCGCTTTTCCATGGCCGCTTTGTCCACTACGGGCTCGCTGAAGTTGATTTCAATAGGCTGCCCGGAGCCAGCCGTGGTGCCGTTGCGGGGGTAGATGGACGCGTCGGCCTCGTAAGCTGCGGAAACAGTGGTGAAGGTCTGTGACTTTTTGGTCTCTTTCCCCGCAGTATCAACCACGGTGAAGGAGTAGTTGTATTGGGTTTTGAACTTCAGGACTTCCAGAGTGGTCCAGGTGCTGCCATCAGGGCTGGTCTTGCCTTGCACAGGTGCCCCGCCGCTAACCGGCGCCAGCACCACGTCCTTCAGCTTGCCGTTGACTGCTTTGATCTGGGGGCCAACAACGGGATTCCACTCCACAGCCCCATCCAGGGGGGTGATGCCCAACTCCACGGGCTTGGCCTCCACAGTGGGGGCAGGCGACGGTGCAACGGCCGTTTCCTGGGGAGATCCGGCCAGCAGTCCGGGTACCGTGACCACGCCAATTCCGCCCACCACAATGGCTGCGCAGACTCCAATAATGGCAAGGATCTTGCCCTTTTTCCGTGTGGCGACTTCCGTCATGGTTCCCGTCATCCTGTCCCCCGCAAGCATTACTGAACACCCAATTCTAGCCGAAAGGCCGGACACGCTGGTCGCGTGTCCGGCCTTTCACCATCGATTTGGGTATTGCCGGCACCGGCAAGCAGTGAAGCCTAGTAGCGGTAGTGCTCCGGCTTGTACGGCCCTGCAACGTCCAAGTCGAGGTAATCAGCCTGATCCTTGCTCAGTTCCGTCAGCTCAACGCCCAAAGCATCCAAGTGGAGTCGCGCAACTTTCTCGTCAAGGATCTTGGGGAGGACGTAGACCTGATTCTGGTACTCGCGCTCCCCGGCCGGCTGGTCCTTCTTGGTCCAGAGTTCAATCTGCGCAATGGTCTGGTTTGCGAAGGAGTTACTCATCACGAACGACGGGTGGCCAGTGGCATTGCCAAGGTTAAGCAACCTGCCCTCGGACAGCACAATGATGGAACGCTCCGAATCCGTGCCGGCCTCGAACACCCATTCGTGCACTTGCGGCTTGATCTCAACCTTCTTGACGCCCGGAATCTTTGCAAGCCCGGCGATGTCGATCTCGTTGTCGAAGTGGCCGATGTTTCCAACGATTGCCTTGTTCTTCATGCCCAGCATGTGCTCGGCCATGATGACGTCCTTGTTGCCCGTGGTGGTGATGAAGATGTCACCCTGGGCGAGCACCGTCTCCAGCTTGGCCACCTGGTAGCCGTCCATTGCAGCCTGGAGGGCACAAATGGGATCAATCTCTGTGACAATGACCCGGGAACCCTGGCCGCGCAACGCCTCAGCGGCACCCTTGCCGACGTCGCCATAGCCGCAGACAACCGCAACCTTTCCGCCCATGAGGACGTCCGTAGCCCTGTTGATGCCGTCCGGCAGGGAGTGACGGATCCCGTACTTGTTATCGAATTTGCTCTTGGTGACGGAGTCGTTGACGTTGATGGCCGGGAACAGCAGCTTGCCCTGCTCCGCGAGCTGGTAGAGGCGGTGCACACCGGTGGTGGTTTCCTCGGTGACGCCCTCAATACGGGCTGCCAGGCGGGTCCACTTCTCCGGATCATCGGCAAGGGTCCTGCGCAGAAGATCCAGGATGAGGACGTATTCCTCCGGATCATCTTCAGCGGCAGTGGGGACGGCACCTGCAGCTTCAAAGTCGACGCCCTTGTGCAGCAGCAGCGTGGCGTCGCCGCCGTCGTCGAGAATCATGTTGGGACCCAACTCCGGGTTGGCGTCAGCGCCGGGCCAGGTGAGGATCTGCTCGGCAGTCCACCAGTACTCCTCAAGGGTTTCGCCCTTCCAAGCGAAAACCGGGACGCCCTGCGGGTCCTCGGGGGTGCCCTTACCAACCACGACGGCGGCCGCGGCTTCGTCCTGGGTGGAGAAGATGTTGCAGGAGGCCCAGCGAACTTCCGCGCCCAGGGCCGTGAGGGTTTCTATGAGCACCGCGGTCTGGACCGTCATGTGCAGGGAACCAGCGATCCTTGCGCCCTTGAGTGGCTGGGAGGCACCGAACTCCGCACGGAGCGACATAAGGCCCGGCATTTCGTGCTCGGCTAGACGGATCTGGTGGCGGCCGGCCTCGGCAAGAGTGATGTCAGCCACTTTGAAGTCAAAAGTCATGAAAGTCCTTAGGGGTACCGTGCGGATGTGGAAGAAGGCGCGTCAGGCCTTGGAATCGTGCTGGCCCGACGTTGCCGCATTGGCAGCGGCCAGAAGTTCCGGTGGCAGGAGCAACGGGATGCCGTCCTCAATGGTGTAGCGGAGCTTTACGCCGTCCGCAGCGGCGTCGGTGGAAACCAACTCATCGCCCTCCTGGACCAGCGGTGACCCCGTCACGGGGCAGCGCAGGATGGACAACAGTTCAGGACTGACCTTTGGCATGAATGATGCTCCCTGGGTGGCGCCGGCATGGCGCCGCTGGCGGATATATCTGCAGATTCCAGACTACCGCGCAGGGAGATCGTGTTTTGATCCCGACGACGAATTGCGTCCAGAGCCCGGGAAGCGTGGCACGGAAAGCGGGTGGCGGGAACGATTAAGTCGGTTCCCGGAGGATCCGCAAGTGCCCGCGGCGGGTGCCCTCGGCGCCGGCGGGCGGCTCCATCTGGGCGTGGTTTTGCCGGGCAGGAGTTTCCGCAGGGACTGAGGCCGCCTCCCGGACCGCGTTGGCAAGTGCCAGCAAATCATCCGGCCCCGGTTCCTGCGGCGTTGTGGGCATGGCCAGACGCAGGACTTCCCAGCCACGCGGAACCGTCAGGGACTCTGCATGTTGGGAGCAGAGATCGTAGGCGTGCGGTTCTGCGTAGGTGGCCAGAGGCCCCAGGACTGCGGTTGACTCTGCGTACACGTACGTCAAAGTAGCCACCGCGGACTGGCGGCAGGCTGATCTGGAACACTGACGAATGGCACCCACAACATCCCAGATTAGCGCCAATGGGCGGCTATATTGCGCATTGATGGTCCGTGCCCCGCCAACTGTGCCGAGCATCAAGTGAGAAGTCTCCGGAGTATCACCCGACGCGGCGCGGTGCGGGCCATGAGGTCGCGCTGGCGGTTCCTCGGGACTAAAGTCGATATATGCAGTCACAGCCACATGTTCCCGGGTTCAATATCCGGTGGACTGACGCCGATGGCGATCAGGCCCAGGAACACGCCGGTTCGGAAGTTCGGGGCTTCCGGCGACGCCGGCGCAACCGGCACGGACGGGGACTGCGCGGAGAACTGATGCTCCCCAACCTCCCCGGGTTCCGCACCCGCGCAGAGCGATTCGATGACATGGTGCTGGACTCCGCGGAGCGGCTCCAGGACATGTGGGGCAAGCAACTGGACGGTGTGCTCTTTGCCGTGGACGAAATCCCGCCCAACCTTGAACAGCTTGTCGCCCTGGGGAATACGGCCCCTTTGGGCTCCTACACGCCCGGTGGCCGTGGCGAGGCACCCATGATCACGGTGTACCGTCGCGTGGTTGAACAGGGCGTTTCCACCCGTGAGGAACTACAGGACCTCGTCCACGACGTCGTGGTGGAGTACACGGCCGAGATGCTCGGCGTGCCGCCTGAGACCCTGGACCCGGTCTACCGGCGTCGATACCAGTGACGACGGAATAACACCGACGCCGGCAGGCGGGTCATGCTGTCAGCTGGGTCGTGCTGTCGGGCGATTCACATTGTCGGGCGGCTCATGCGATAAGTGCTGTTGCCTGCAAGGTGTGCCTAGTAGCCGACCGAGACCGGCACCTTCTGTAGCCCTGAGGCCGCATCCTGAATTGCCACGACCGAAACGTCTGTGCGTCCTTGTTTTCCGAGTACCAGTGCGCCGTACACCGGGTCACCCGACGCGGACACCACATAACCGGCCACCACGGAGTTGCCGGACTTCTCTGGTAGCTCGATCATGGAGGTGGTCCCGCCGGACATATCCACGTCAATGGACTTGCCAACCTTTCCGTCGGCAGTCACCGGAGCGTAGCTGACTGTGCCTCGCCCTTCAGGGACACCAAAGCTCAGGAACTTCTGCCCGTCCCTGGGAACGGCCACCAAGTGCTGGCTACCGAGGCGTGCCGACGACGGAGACCAGGCTAAGTCCGTTGCATCTTCGGCTTTGGTTCCACGGGTGACCCTCGCTGATGCCAGGAAAGAGACATCCGAGCTGGCCCTGACGGTATAGCTGCCGGCTGGGACGCCGTCAAGGTTGAGGGTGGCCACCGTCCCGCCTTTGACCGTCACCACTCCCCCGTTGGGAATTTTGCGTTCTCCGTTGGCACCGTAAAGGCTGACCTGCACCACGGCGTCAGTAGAACCGGGTACGGCGATCTGAAGCGCCGGAACGGCATCCGCGAACCCCGGCTTCGCGGCCAGGGTTTTGACGCCAGACGGGTCTTGAATATCGACGCCGGACATGACCTGAAGGTTCGATGGACCAGCACCCGGCGAAAGGTACTCCACACCACCCGGAGCGATTCCGCGCAACACGCTCTGTTGGATAGTGGCGGCAACGGGGCCTCCCGTGCTGCGCACGTGCACGGCAAGTTGCGATTCACCGGGCGCGAGGCCGGCCAGGTTAACCGAACGGGTGGTGCCGGGAGCTACCAGGAGACCACGGGCCCCGGGCGCCTGGATCTGTCCCTCGTATCCATACAGTTCAAGGTTGACCGTGGCCGGAGTCTCGGAGGCGTTACTCACGTTCAGAACGGCAGTCCGACCAACAGCAGTGTTGGCGCCCAATAACCACGCGTCATTGCCCGGTGGCTGGCATTGAGTTGCCGCCAGGCCCCGAAGATCGCCGTCAGTGGCTGAGTAACTGAGGTTGGCAGCCAGGGACGCCTGCTCGTTTCCCATGGCATCGGCACCCACCACGGCCGGTGACGTCACCGGGCTGATGGACGCTACGCCGGCGGCGAGAACAGGCGGGCCAGCTGTGGGCGGAGGCGTACTGCTGGGTGCCTCTGCGATCCGGGCCACCAGGTCACCACCCAACGCTGCCACACTGCTCCCTGGCACTGTTCCGGCCGGGTTACTGAGCACCACTGCATTCAGGGCGCTGGTGGCCGTGGTGGATACAGGGCTGAAGTCAGCGTCCGTGCCCACCACGGTTCCGTTCACAAGCCGCGCGGGTTCGGGACACACCGCCAGGGCGCGGCCAGCAGGTACGTCAGCCTGGCGGATGTCCACGGAGGTCCCGCCTGAGGGTTCAGGCACCATGGATGTGGCGGCTACTGCCCCTCCGCCGGCGGCAAGGATGACCACTGCTGACAGGACGCCGGTGATGGCTCCCCTATTGGAGCTGCGGCTGCTGGAGCTGCGGCTGGAGCCGGCGCTGCGGCTGGAGCTGGCGCTGCGGGATTTCTTGGGCTCCTGATCTTCAGTGCTTTCGCCGGACACGTTCTTCTGGTCCTCAGACACTGCTGTACTCCTTACGGAGGGAGACTTCGTCCCTCGACATGCCGGTTCGGCTACGGCGTGCGGGCATCGGCACAGCCAGCAGGACCGTGAGTCCAATGACCACCGCTTGCAGGATCCCGAACCACAGGGCCCAGGGGTTGGCGTACCGGATTTCAAGGTCGCCGCCGCTGGCAGGCAGCTCGAACGCCTGTGACCAACCTGATGTTGTGGCCTGCAGTTGGCGACCATCCATCCACGCGGTCCAGCCGGGATCGGAGCGTTCGGCGAGGACGATCTTTCGACCCTCATCCCCGGAGGGCACAGTGGCGTCTACGTTTACTTCTTCGGATGGGAGCGTACTCACAAGAGCACCTTCGGAGTCCACGATACGTACCCTATGCGCTGTATCGGCGGCAGTAGCGGCTTCCTGGTTCCGGGGCGTCACCCGCCACAGCCATCCGGCGTCGGTCTGGCCTACGGCCACCAGTCCTGGGACTGCGTCGATTCTGCTGGCCGTGAGTTGCGCGGCGTTGTCCTCGGCCTTGAGGACGATGAATCCGGCGCCAAGCTGTTCAAGGTCTGCGCGCGGATCCACGCCCGTGCCCGCCACGATGGTGGCGACGGCCCGACGCAAGGATGTGGTGGCAGCGTCATCGTCCGCGATCTCTTCACGTCCTGGTGCGCCAATGATGGTCCGAGCGGAGGCTATGGTGGACAAACTGTCCAACGTGGTCCCGGCTCCACGCATCAGTGACGAGGAGAAGGCCCCCTGTTCACCGCTGGTGATGACCAAGGTTCGCGTGCGCTCAGGCCCCTGTCCGCGGTCTACGGCAGTAGCAGGCAACGTGCCCGTATCTTCCGGCCAAACCTGACGGCGGGCGCCGAGGGACGACGCCTGTTCGGCAGCCCCGGCCGCCACGCTGGATCCAGCAGTCGGAGTGGGCTGGAGGACGTTTTGGGCAGCCCAGGCCGCCATGCCGGCAAGGGGGCCGGCAACCAGGAGTGCCATGGCGACAGCCGAAGCAACGCGCCGCACCTGGACTGGACGCCGGGAACCCTTGGGCATCCTCCGAGGTGCAGCAAAAAGCTTCTCAGCGCCAAGCACGGCAGCACCCAGGAGTAGCATGCCCGAAGCCGACACCGCAGGGCCGGTGAATGGGCCAACAATCACGTTGTTGTTAACCCCGGTGGCCACGTGACCCACCAACCAACTGCTGGCAAGGGTAGCCAAAGCAACCAACCAGAACACCCGGGCCAGTGCGGCGCGTTTTCCGGGAAGGAACAAGGCGGCAACTGCAAGGATCAGAACTGGTGCGACAACAAGCAGAGCCAGCAGTAGTGCCCATGGCACAACGCCCGGACCGAAGACCGCCAAACCGGTCAAACCGCCGTCGATGTCAAAACCGAGCGGCTGGCCGAGAAGCTGCTGCCACAGGGGCGCTGCCTCAAAAGTCAGTGGCAACCCGGGATCGGCCAACAAGGAGCGCGGCCTGTCCAGCACAGATACTCCATACGGCAGGAACAGGGCGACTGTGGGCAGGAGCGACCACCACAGCGTCTTGCCCCGTTGCCCGAGGACCACCGCAGCCAGAACCACCACAACAATGGCAGGTCCCAACAGCGACGGCGCAGAGGCAGTGACCACGGCCATGGCCAGACCGGCAGCGGCGGCAGCAGTCCACGATGGCGTCCCGTTAATTCCGGGCTTGCCGGAGAGCAGGGCAGGACGACGGCTCAGCTGTGTCCCCGCAAGGGCAGGGCCTTGGGCTACGGCGGATCCCGAGGCGCGCAACAGTGCCAGCAGCAACAGCGGCATCATGACATGCGCCACCAGGGACCCGACCCTGCCCTCGTTGATGGAAATCAGCAGTGCAGGAGCACCGGACCACGCCAAGGCGGCCGCAACCCGGAAACGGCGCTTGGTAGTGAGCGCGCCTGCCGCGAACCAGGCGCCAACGGCAGAGAACGGCATGGCAAGGATCAGCAGCCACACCATGGCGGCGTTGCCGTCCCCGCCGCCAAAGAGCGAGAGCAGCCACAACACATAGCCGAACGGATCGCCATGTCCGGGCAGACCTGCTCCCAACGTGATCCACCACGTGGACGCATTGGCCCAAATATCTCCTGGTGAGGCTGAAAGAGGGAGGAGTCCGCCGCCGGTAACAGCGCCTGAGCGCAGCAACCCCAGCAATCCCACGAGCGCGGCGCTGAGTGCCACCAGTGCGGCAACCACGGCACCTGTGCCCACCCAGCCCCGCTCATTGGTGGCCAGAGCGGCGAAGTCATCGGCAGCATCCCCGCTGGGTTCCGGGGCAAGAAGATCGGAGATAGCCGGCGTTTCGTCGGCGGGGCGTATCGCTTCGAGCAACGAGCGCCTGTTGGCACGCACCTCCCGTGAGGGCGTCTGCAGCCCGCGCACAACCGATCTGTGCACCCGTCGCGTCCTGGCCGCAACGCGGCGGCCTTTGGCAATGGCAACGGGCCGAACAAGGGCAGCGATGGTGGCCGTGAACTGCGAGAGGCCATAGCCCGGTTCTTTGACCAAAATGCTCAGCACGAGTCGGATCATGGCGCCGAACAACGCGCCCATCGCCTGGAACGGCACATTCCACCACGGGGTGTGCTTGAGGCGCATGTGGATCTGGGCTTTACGTGCCGCGGAGGATGTGCCCAGGCCATGCGGGCGGTGTTCTACATGGAACATGCGGGCACCTGGGACTACAACTACGCGATTGCCCGCGAGCCAGTTCCGCCAGCAGAAGTCCACGTCATCGCCACTGCCCGGTAACGCGGGGTCGAATCCCTCCAGGAGATCCCAGACATCGCGGCGGATCAACATGCCTGCGGAGTTCACAGCGAAAGTGTCAGTACGGGCATCGTATTGACCTTGATCAACTTCATCGGCGTCGATCAGTGTGAGGCGTTCCGCCCAGCGACTCGTCGAAAGTCCTACATCCACCAGGTGCCGCTTGTTGTCCCAGCCGAGCTGCTTACACCCCGCCACTGTCACTGAGGGCGCGCGTTCAACCGCATGGAGAAGCTCCGCAAGCGCATCAGGCGCGGGGGCGGCGTCATCGTGCAGGAGCCAGATCCATTCGACGGACGTGGTCTTGGCGTCGTTGCCGGCCGGTGCGGCACCGCCATCGGCAGCGTGTGCGGTGTGTCCAGAGGGGGCCAGCTCCTGCAGACCAGCCTGGACAGCGGCCCCGAAACCCGACTTTGCATGGTGGAACGAGGTCACCTTGTTGTGGCCGAAGGCCTCGCTGAGCAACTCCAGTGAGTTATCCGTGGAACCTGTATCAACGCCAATGGCGGCATCTGCCGACCGCGTTTGGTCCGACAATGCCGCCAATGTCCTGGGCAGATAGTTGCCGCCGTCGTGAGAAACCACGACGGCGGTAACATGCACTTCCTTGAGAATTAGACCGCTCGCTTCCTTAGCCGACGACGCTCCCGCTCGGAGAGTCCGCCCCAAATACCGAACCGCTCATCATTGGCGAGAGCATATTCCAAGCACTGCGAGCGGACGTTGCACGCTCCGCAGACCTTCTTGGCGTCCCTCGTCGATCCACCCTTTTCAGGGAAGAAGGCTTCAGGATCGGTCTGTGCGCACAGCGCATCAGTCTGCCAGCCAAGTTCGCCTTCGTCATCGAAGTCCCCCTGAGGAAGGCCGATCCACACCGGTTGCCCCGGAGTCTCAACGGGACGACGCAGCTCCATGGGAGGGTCGTCCAGGTCTTCATCCGGCCCAGCCGGCAGGTCACCAATCAGTGCCTCATGAGCAGCGAGGAGGGCGGTAGCCTGATCCTCCAAAGACTGCTGGACATTCTGGTTGTATCGATCTGCCGCTTCCGGGTCCGCCGGGTCAATGTACCAATCCCCCGGTACTTCCCTCGAACGGTATTTCACCGACGCATGTTCTGCGACGACTGCATCTTCCTGGATACGCAACGCTTGCCCCATGGCGTCCCTCCTGATTTTGCAGCTGCTGCTTGGATGTGTTTCCGATTCCCGGCGACGTTCCGGGTATCTGTGCAGCGGCGTTGATTACTAATTACACGCGTGTAACTACCCACCAGTCAAGCCGCGCCGGGATAATAATCAAGAATCTGTAGAAACGTGGGATGCGCCACGCCCAACATTTTTGTCGAGCCGCCCCGTGTCGTGGCGCAAAATGACAGCCTTGGATCGCCCCGGATGAACTTTCATTGAATTTCCGCGGAAAATTGCATCAGCTTCCGCGGGAGGCCAACGACTGGAGAAAATAGCGTGTGTTGCATTTCACATTAACGATGGCCGGTCCTAAGGAACCTGCCTAACGCCGTGGCAAGATTGACGCATGAGCATCCCGGCAGCGAACCTGATGACCGCCCTACGATCCGGTCACTCAACCTCACCACGACTCACTTGGTATGGCCCCGACTCCGAGCGGGTTGAGCTATCGGGGCGCGTCCTGGACAACTGGGTAGCGAAAACCAGCAACCTGCTGCAGGACGAACTTGACGCCGAACCAGGGATGTCCATCAGGTTGGATCTGCCGGCGCACTGGAAGTCCTTCGTCTGGGCCCTGGCTGCCTGGCAACTGGGCATGGAGGTGGTCTTCGACCACACCTCAGCCGATCTCCTGGCGACGGACAAGCCCGACGACGGCACCGGGGCCGGCTTCGAGGCGGTGGTCGCCGTGCCGCTCGCGGCACTTTCGATGCGCTGGCCCGGCGAGCTGCCATCCGGCGTCGTGGACTACGCCGCTGAAGTCCGTTCCCACGGTGACGTCTTCATGGCACACAACGAACCAGAGGCAAGCTTGCCCGCCGTGCGCGGAACCACTGGACTGCCCCATGAAGAACTTATTGATGGCTTTGCTGCTCCACAAGAGCCAGGCGTCCGCCTGCTGGTCCGCGCCACCGAAGGCTTGGAGCACTGCCTGGCAGCTTCTCTGGGCGCTTGGAAAGAAGACGGCTCAGTAGTACTGGTGCATCCGGACTTGGACGTGACAGAACACCTGCTCGAGAACGAGCGCGTCAGCCGTCCGTAGCGTTAGAGATTCTTGACGGAAGGAAATTCGCCCGTTGCAGGGTTCGTCCCTGCCTCGGAACCCGCCTTCGCCTTGTGGTGAAGCTCAATGATCTCGTGGTCATGCGAGAACTCGGGTTCGGCGTCCAGCTCTTCGTTGAAGACCCAGAAGCGGTACGCAAAGAAGCGGAAGATGGTGCCCAGGATGAGGCCCACCACGCTGCCTGCAATGAACAGCGAAGGTTTGTCGTTGAGGTCCAGAATGTACTTGGCGAACCACACACAGCCGGATGCAATCAGGAGACCTACAAGGTTCATGACGGCAAACAAAACGGCCTCACGAACAACGTTGGCCTGCTTGCGGTGCCGGAACGTCCAGAAGCGGTTGGCCACCCAGGAGAAGATACTTGCAACAATCGTCGCAATGGCCTTCGCCCACACTTCGCTGCCGTGCATCGGGCCGGAAAACAGCCAGATGAAAACGGCCGAGTCAATGACAAAAGCAACACCGCCGACGGCGCCGAACTTTGCTACCTCACGCCAAAAAAGTGAGGCAAGTCCGCGGATGCGATCTGCAAGTGTGGTGATCATGACCCTCCATGGCCGTTGAAATGTGGGCCGATGGGCCAAGCCCATTTTAGCGCCGATTTCCTTGCGCTGCCTTTGAGGGGGCTGTGAGAAGGCCGATACTGACACCCCACACCGGTAGAAATCCGTCCCATGGGGCGGCAGAATCAGTGATCCTGCCGCCGGTTCGGTAGGCTGAACCTTGTGACTTTTCCAGTAATTGGCGTAGTTGGCGGCGGCCAACTCGCACGAATGATGGCTCCGCCCGCTACCGCACTGGGCTTCGAACTCCGCGTTTTGGCTGAAGGTGAGGACGTTTCTGCCGTGGCTGCAGTAGCCACCGCACCCATTGGCGACTACAAGGACCTGGATGCTCTCCTTGAGTTCGCCAAGGGGCTGGACGTCATGACCTTCGATCACGAACACGTCCCCACACAACACCTCCAGGCGCTGCTTGACGCTGGTGTCAACGTCCAGCCGGGCCCGGATGCCCTGGTCAACGCCCAGGACAAATTGGTGATGCGTGCTGCCATTGATCGTCTTGGATTGCCCAACCCGGAGTGGTCGGCTGTCTCCACCGTTGAGGAGCTGGTGGCCTTCGGCGATAGGATCGGCTGGCCCGTGGTCCTGAAGACACCCCGCGGCGGTTACGACGGCAAGGGTGTCAGGATTGTTGACTCCCCGGACGAAGCCTTGGACACGGCCGACTGGTTCCAGGCCATGAGCCCGCTCCTGGCCGAAGCCAAGGTTGATTTCAGCCGCGAGCTCTCTGCCCTTGTGGCACGCAGCCCCAGTGGCGAATCGCGTGCTTGGCCCGTTGTGCACACCATCCAGGTGGATGGAGTCTGCGACGAAGTAATCGCTCCTGCCCAGAACATCTCCGTTGAAGTGGCGGCCGCTGCCGAGGAAGCCGCCTTGCGAATTGCCAACGAACTTGGCGTCACTGGGGTCATGGCTGCAGAACTCTTCGAAACGCCCGGAGTCGGAGCCGGCTTCCTCATCAACGAACTCGCCATGCGCCCGCACAACACCGGTCACTGGACGCAGGACGGCTCCATCACCAGCCAGTTCGAGCAGCACCTGCGTGCCGTGTTGGACCTTCCTTTGGGCGCTACCGATGCTTTGGCGCCGGTGGTAGTCATGAAGAACTTCCTGGGTGGCGACAACCAGGACCTCTTCAAAGCCTTCCCCATGGCGTTGGCCTTTGAGCCAGCAGCCAAGGTTCACTCCTATGGCAAGTCCGTCCGGCCGGGCCGCAAAATAGGCCACGTGAACCTCGTTGGCAGCTCGGTTTCCGACGTCGACTCCGTCCGTCAGCGCGCCACCGCGGTGGCCAACATCATCCGTGACGGCCGAAAACCGGAACAGACCACCCTTGAGGAGACTGCATGACTTCCGAAAAAACGGCCCCGTTGGTAGGACTTGTGATGGGCTCGGATTCCGATTGGCCGGTCATGGAAGCCGCGGCGGATGCCCTGGCCGAGTTCGGCATACCCTTTGAGGCAGACGTGGTCTCGGCCCACCGGATGCCCACCGAGATGATCCGCTACGGACAGACGGCCCACGAACGCGGCCTGCGCGTCATCATTGCCGGTGCGGGCGGCGCAGCCCACCTCCCCGGCATGCTGGCTTCGGTGACGCCCCTTCCGGTCATAGGTGTCCCGGTCCCCCTCAAAACCCTGGACGGCATGGATTCCCTCCTGTCCATCGTGCAGATGCCTGCCGGCGTTCCCGTGGCCACGGTATCCATCGCAGGAGCACGCAACGCGGGACTTCTTGCCGTTCGCATGCTCGCCTCAGGAACGGATGAACTCGCGTCCAAGCTCCGCGAAGACCTCCTTACCTTCGCCCAGGAACTGAACGACGTCGCTACCAAGAAGGGCGAAAACCTGCGCCGCAAGGTGGAACAAGTCTTCTCCCCTGCCAATGCCTCCGCCCGGAGCCCCCGCTAAGGAAGGCAGCGGTTGATGACCATGCACAAGTCCACGAATCAGCCCGGTTCCGCCCTGACTGATCCCGTCCGCTATCCGTCCAGCGCGAGTGCGCCGGTGCGGACCAAACGCGCCTTCGTGCTGGTACTCCTCACTCTCTTTGTTCCCGGCAGTGCCCAAATCGTTGCCGGAGACCGCAAACTTGGCCGCATGGCTTTGCGCGTCACCATCACGGTGTGGGCCCTTGCCCTGCTCACGCTCATCGTTGCGCTGGTGAATCGAAGCCTGCTGCTCAGCCTTGCCACCCATCCCGTGGGCTCGTTGTTCATCATTGTGATCCTGGTGGCGTTGGCCTTGGGGTGGGCCTTCCTGTTCCTCAATACTCTGCGGATCATCAGGCCGGCACTCCTGGCACCGGGAATGCGGCCCATCATCGCCGTCGTTCTGGCGGTAAGCACCGTCATCGCCAGCGGATCCCTGGGCTACCTCGCCTACGTGCTGAACGTGAGCCGGAATGCGATCGGCAGCATCTTCAACGCCGGTCCCGCCATCGATCCCGTGGACGGGCGTTATAACTTCCTCATGATGGGAGGCGACGCCGGCGACGACAGGACAGGCCGGCGACCGGACAGCCTCTCCGTCATCAGCGTCGATGCCAAAACCGGAGAGAGCGCCATCATCTCCGTCCCCCGCAACCTGCAAAATGCGCAGTTCAGCGAGGGCTCGCCCATGCGCACGATTTACCCGGACGGCTACAACTGCGGCGACGAATGCCTCATCAACGCCGTCAACACCGAAGTCACCAACAACCACCAGGATCTCTACCCGGGGGTTGCCGATCCCGGCGCTCAGGCCACGCTCGAAGCGGTGTCCGGCACCTTGGGCATCACCGTCCAGGCTTATGTCTTGGTGGATATGGACGGCTTTGCCAAACTCATCGATGCCATGGGCGGAATCCGGATCAAGGCCGGCGGCTGGGTGCCTATCAGTGGGCCGGTCACTGACGAGGCGAACGGAATCCACGGCATGCCTGACGGCTGGATCCCGGCCGGTGATCAGCACCTGAATGGTTTCCAGGCCTTGTGGTACGGACGCTCCCGCGAGTTCGTGGATGACTACGCCCGCATCGCGCGCCAGCAGTGTGTGCAGCAGGCCATGCTCAAGCAACTCGATCCCGCCACCCTGCTGACCAAGTTCGAGGACATCGCCAACGCCGGCACCAAGGTGGTGGATTCGAACATTTCCTCCACCCAACTGGGCAGTTTCGTTGACTTGGCCTTGAAGTCCAAGAACCAGCCGGTCAAGCGCCTCACCATCGGGCCCCCGGACTTTGACGCGTCCTTCTCCACGGTGCCTGACTTTGACCTGATCCATGCCAAGGTCCAGGAAGTCCTGGCGTCGTCCAACACCCCCAAGGCGGAAGACGCCGTCGTATCCCACGACGACGCCAGTGCCGGTACCGTTGTGGCCGCGGGTCCAACAGCCGGGCTCCTGCCCGCAAGTCAGCTGCCCTCGCCGTCGGCCGATTTCACCCCCGTAACCACCACACCGGACGGCACGCCAATCACCATCGAGTTGCTGAACGGCCTCAAGGCGCAAGGCGATGAGCAAGGCATCCGTAATCTCGTGGCCACCAATGGACAGTGCGCGCCCCTGTAGGCTTGTTCGTCCGCTCCACCCCACGTCCAGCGCAACGATAAGGACCTTCTTTCGTGTACAAGATTGAGAATGTTTTGCGACCCTACGCGTGGGGTTCGACGACGGCCATCGCCGAACTGCTGGGCCGTCCCGCGTCGGGGGGACCCGAGGCCGAGATGTGGATCGGGGCCCACCCGGACTCGCCCTCCGCAGCCGTTCACCCCAACGGTGTTACCCAGCCCCTCGATGCCCTGATCGGCTCGGACCCGGTGCGCTGCCTGGGTTCCGAGAGCATCGCCGAGTTCGGGCCCCGGCTCCCCTTCCTCACCAAGCTCCTGGCTGCCGAGCAGCCTTTGTCCTTGCAAGTGCACCCCAGCCTGGAGCAGGCACGGGAAGGATTTGCCAGGGAGAATGAAGCCGGGATCCCGGCGGATGCCGCGAACCGCAACTACCGCGATGACAACCACAAACCGGAGATGATTTTCGCCCTGACTCCGTTCAAGGCACTGTGCGGTTTCCGTTCGCCGGCTGCGTCCAAGGACATCTTTGAGCACTTGGCCTCTGTCCTTGATTCGGCAGCAGTCGATACTCCCGATGTCATCAGCGGCGTCATCGCAGACCTCGGCCATTCCGATGAGTCCGCAGCGCTGAAGGCCGCCTTCAGCCGGCTGATCCAGGGTGGCAGCGACGTCTCCGACGTGATCCATGAGGTGGTTGCCGTCCTGTCCGCCGGTGCACCGTTGGAGCCGCACCGCGAAGCCCTGACCGCAATGCTGGACATCAATGAGGCCTTCCCCGGAGATCCCGGCGTCCTCATTTCCCTCCTTCTCAACCACCTGTCCCTCGAGCCCGGCGACGTGGTCTACCTGCCTGCCGGCAACATCCACGCTTACCTCCACGGATTGGGCGTGGAGGTCATGGCGTCCTCTGACAACGTGCTCCGCGGCGGACTCACGCCCAAATACGTGGACGTCCCCGAGCTGCTGAAGACTGTCCGTTTCGAAGCACTGGGCGTGCCGCGCGTCGAGGCCAGCGGTACGGAATTCGGGCAGGAACTGTACCGCCCGCCCTTCAGGGAATTCCAGCTCCAGCGCATCGAGCTTGCCCCGGGGGCCGAGCCGGTGCCGCTGGCGCAAACCGGGCCCGCCGTCGTCGTGGTGGTATCCGGTTCGGTGATGCTCGACTCCCCCAAGAGCGACCTCCGGCTTGAGCGCGGCGCCGCCGCGTTCATCCCCGATATCGAAGCGCCCGTCAATGTTCACCCAGTGCAAGGTGCCACCGACGTCAGTGTTGCCTTCGCAGTGACCACCGGTCTGGGGAACTGATCCATGGAGTTTTTCCTGCAAACGCCCGCATGGGCGGCAGTCCAGCGTTCCCTGGGACGCCGTGTCCACGAGCAGTCCGGGCCCGGCTGGAGTTTCCTCGCCATTGAGGAAAAGAACCCTGCCGGCAAGGTTATCTATGCTCCCTATGGCCCCGTGGCGGAGTCCGTGGAGGCTTTCGACGCCGCCACGGCGGCCCTGGTTGCCCTGGCTAAGACCGAGAGTGCGGTGTTCGTGCGGATGGAACCCGCTGCGGCGGGGTTTACAGCGTCCGACGCCGGACCTCTCCTGCGCGCCCGCGGCTTGCAGCCGGCGCCGGTCAACCAGCAGCCGGAGCTGAGTTGGGTCGTAGATCTGGAAGGCGACTTCAAGGACGTGTTGGCCGGGATGAAGCCCACCAACCGGAACCTTTACAGGAACATCCACAAGAAGGGCGTGACGTTCCGCGCATCCCAAGATCCGGCGGACATCAAGATCCTTCTGCACTTCCTCCACCTGACGGCTGCCCGGAACGGCTTCAAACCGCAGAGCGACGAGTATCTCACCCAGGTAGCCGCTTCCCTGTTGCCCAATGGGGCGGGAACGCTGTTCATTGCCGAGCTTGAGGGCGAGCCGATCGCGGCTGCCTTCGCCTACGACTCCGCTGATACCCGTGTCTACGCCCACGCTGCCCTGGACGATACCCATCGCAAGCTCAGTGCGGGCATTCCCCTCCTGGTGACCCTGATGGCCGATGCCAAGGAGAAGGGCCTCAAACACGTGGACCTTTGGGGCGTGGCTCCCGAGGACCAGCCGGACCACAAGTGGGCGGGCTTCACCGCATTCAAGAAGTCATTCGGGGGACGCGAGGTTTCCTACCCCGGCACCTGGGACCTCCCGGTCAACAAGCTCCGCTACGGGGCATACCAAATGGCACGGAAGCTGCGCGACAAGCTCCGCTAGGCCCACATCAGCCTCTCAACAGCGCGAAGCCGGGAGCCGCTGCCCCCACCGCATCCAAACAGCGAAAAGCGCCCCATCGCGGGAGCGGCATCAAATCGACGAGGTACGAGGAGATAGCCGCAGAGCGATGGGGCGCTTTTCGCGTCAAAGACGCGACCTGCAATGGAGGGGTTACGGCTTGCGCGCGTACGTCTCCCACTTGGATGCGTGGTGCTCGGCCTCCACGAAGCGGACCGTTCCGGACTTGGAGCGCATCACGATCGACTGGGTCAGCACGCGGTCCTTCTGGTAGCGGACCCCGTGCAGGAGGTCGCCGTCGGTGATGCCGGTTGCTGCGAAGTAGCAGTTGTCGGAGGTGACGAGGTCGTTGGTGGAGAGGACGCGGTCGAGGTCGTGTCCGGCGTCGATGGCCTTCTGCTTTTCGTCGTCCGAGGTGGGCCACAGACGGCCCTGGATGACGCCGCCGAGGGACTTGATGGCGCAGGCGGTGACAATGCCTTCCGGGGTACCGCCAATGCCCATGAGGGCGTCGACGCCGGTGCCGGAGCGTGCTGCCGCGATGGCACCCGCAACGTCACCGTCCATGATGAACTTGGTGCGTGCACCGGCTTCGCGGATTTCTTCCACGAGGGGGCGGTGGCGGTCGCGGTCCAGGATCATGACGTTGAGCTGGTTGACCTTGACGCCCTTGGCTTTGGCGATGAGGTGCAGGTTTTGCTTGACGGGCAGGCGAAGATCCACCATGTCGGCGGCTTCGGGGCCGGTAACGAGCTTCTCCATGTAGAACACGGCGGAGGGATCGAACATGGAGCCACGCTCAGCTACTGCCAGCACCGCGAGGGCGTTGTTGATGCCGAGGGCGGTCAGGCGGGTACCGTCGATGGGGTCGACGGCGACGTCACATTCGGGACCGGTGCCGTCGCCAACCTGCTCGCCGTTGAACAGCATGGGGGCTTCATCTTTTTCGCCTTCACCGATGACCACAACGCCGTTGAAGTGGACGGTTTGAAGGAATGAACGCATGGCATCGACGGCGGCGCCGTCGGCCTTGTTTTTGTCACCGAAACCTACCCAGTGGCCGCCGGCAATTGCCGCAGCTTCGGTAACGCGGACGAGTTCAAGCGCAAGGTTGCGGTCGGGTTCGTCGAGGCCGACGGCGAGCGACGGCGAAATCGTGGAATACTGCTGGGTCATTGGTGCAGGAGACACTTGAACCTCTTCTTCGAGTGACGATTCACGGGACCGGACATGGTTGCACGGGGCAACCCGGGGTTCCTCTATCAACGATCATAGTCGCCGAGTGGTCCGGGAGTCGTTGGATGACCACAGCCCCCGGCACCTGTGGTGAGGTTACCGGATGTGTGTTCCCTGCCCGGATAAGGGATCATGGAGGGGTGAGTGAAACGCAGGACAGGCCCGCAGCAGAGAACCCATCCGAGGCTGCAGCGGCCAATCCCACCGATGCCCAGGCAGCCCCGGATGCCCCCTATAAACCCGTCATTGCGGCGAAAGCTGCCAAGCGGGCCAACGCTTCTGTCATCGGCATGGTCATTGCGTTGCTGGTTTGTGTCCTGGCTTTTCTTCCCATCGTTTTGATGAACCCGGCGCCCAAGGGCGAGGGTTTCCGGCCTGATGTTGACGTCGCGGCCATCGCCCGCAACGCCACAGGTGTGGCGGGATTCACACCCGTCACCCCGGCCGTCGGCGACACATTCAAACCCAATTACGCCCGGTGGGAGTCCGGCACTGGAAGCGGCGTGCCTACCTGGGAGATCGGGTTCCTCACTCCCAAGGAAAATTTCATTGGCCTCACCCAGACCAATCAGGCGAACCCCACGTGGGTTTTGCAGCAGACAGAGAACCTCCCTGTGACCGGAACCCGTAACGCTGGTGGCCAGGAGTGGGAACTGCGGGACTCCGGCAAAGAAAAGCGGAGCATGGTCCTGGAGTATCGCGGCACCACCATCGTCCTGAGCGGCACGGCTAAGCTCGATGAGTTCGCAACCCTGGCCGCCGCCGTCGTGAAGTCCGCAGAGCAGGCACCGCCTGCCAGCGTTCCGGCTACCGCAACGTCGTCTCCGCAGCCCTCCGCCTGAGAAGCCGTCCGGTTTATCACGCGCAACACTTTCACGGACTGCGGTGTCCGCGTCGTAAAGTAAGGCTCGTGCCTACTTACCTGACTCCAGCCCTGGCGTGGCGCCGTCTCCGCGAGGGCAACGAACGTTTTGTTTCCGGCGAATCCCTGCACCCCAACCAGGATGCTTCGCGACGCTCTTCTCTGATTGAGAACCAGAACCCGTTTGCCGTGATCTTCGGCTGCTCGGATTCCCGGCTCGCTGCAGAGATCATTTTTGACCTTGGCCTCGGTGACGCCTTCGTGGTGCGCACCGCCGGCCAGGTTATTGACGATGCCGTCCTGGGTTCACTCGAATACAGCATCAGCGAACTCCGTGTTCCATTGATCGTCATCCTCGGCCATGACAGCTGCGGTGCGGTCAAGGCCACCAAGTCGGCCGTGGAAACGGGCGAGATGCCTCCGGGCTTTATCCGCGACCTCGTGGAGCGCATTACACCGTCGGTCCTGACGGCCAGGCGCAATAACCAGGACGACGTCAACGACATGGTGGTGGAGCACGTGAAGCAGACCGCTGCCCGCCTGGCTGACAGCTCACGTGTGATTTCGGACGCCATCGACGACGGCCGCGTTGCCGTGATCGGCCTGTCCTACAAGCTGGACGAAGGCCGCGCGGCCCTCGTTTCCGGGATCGGCAAGCTCTAGGAGGACGTGCTCCGGCCTCAGGGCCGGAGCACGTAGCACTCCCCTCCGGGTTTTCTGTGAGGCGTCCAATCGCCATAAGCTAGCCCCATGACTTCCACCACTGAGTTCCGTATTGAACATGACACGATGGGCGAAGTTCGCGTCCCCGTGAACGCCCTGTACCGCGCCCAGACGCAGCGTGCTGTGGAGAACTTCCCGATCTCCGGCAAGACGCTTGAGCGCACACACATTGAGGCCCTGGCCCGCGTGAAGAAGGCAGCTGCACTGGCGAACGCCGAACTGGGGGTGCTCGATGGTGAGCTCGCCGAGGCTATCGCTGCCGCTGCCGATGAGGTTGCCACCGGTAAGTACGACGGCGACTTCCCGATTGACGTCTTCCAGACCGGCTCGGGCACTTCTTCGAACATGAACACCAACGAGGTCATCGCCGAGCTTGCATCGCGCGCCCTCGCGTCCGCCGGGAGCGACAAAGTTGTCCACCCGAACGACCATGTGAATGCCTCGCAGTCCTCCAACGACGTCTTCCCCACGTCCGTGCACGTTGCCGCCACCTCGGCCCTGATCAACGACCTCATCCCGGCCCTGGAATACCTGGCAGCGTCCTTGGACCGCAAGGCAGTTGAGTTCAAGGACGTCGTGAAGTCCGGCCGCACGCACCTCATGGACGCCACGCCGGTCATGCTGGGCCAGGAGTTCGGCGGCTACGCCGCCCAGGTCCGCTACGGCATTGAGCGCATCAACGCAGCACTCCCCCGCGTTGCTGAGGTCCCCCTCGGCGGAACCGCCGTGGGCACGGGCATCAACACCCCTGCCGGTTTCCCGGAACGTGTGATCGAACTGCTGGCAGCTGACACGGGCCTGCCGCTGACCGAAGCCCGCGACCACTTCGAAGCACAGGCTAACCGCGATGGCCTGATCGAGGGTTCCAGCCAGCTGCGCAACATCGCGATCTCTTTCATGAAGATCAACAACGACCTCCGCTGGATGGGCTCCGGCCCCAATACCGGCCTTGGCGAAATCGCCATTCCGGACCTCCAGCCGGGCTCGTCCATCATGCCGGGCAAGGTCAACCCGGTCATCTGCGAAGCGTCCATCATGGTCTGCGCGCAGGTGATCGGCAACGACACCGCCATCGCCTGGTCCGGCACCAACGGAGCCTTCGAACTCAATGTGGGCATCCCGGTCATGGCGGCCAACCTGCTCGAGTCCATCCGCCTGCTGGCCAACACCAGCCGCGTCATGGCGGACAAAATGATCGACGGCATCACCGCCAACGTGGAGCGCGCACGCTTCCTGGCCGAGGCTTCCCCGTCCATCGTGACCCCGCTGAACAAGTACATCGGTTACGAGAACGCTGCCAAGATCGCCAAGATCGCCGTCAAGGAAGGCCTCACCATCCGCCAGGCCACCGAGAAGCTCGGCTTCGTCGGCGAGGGCGAAGGCAAGGTCACCGAAGCAGAGCTGGACAAGGCCCTGGACGTCACCACCATGACTGCCCCGGCCCACAAGGCCTAGCCCTAAGGTTCAATACCTGAAGCACGACGACGGCCGGTACCTTCCGCACGGAAGGTGCCGGCCGTCGTCGTACCCGGAGTTTTTGTACAGCTAACGCCCCTAAGGCGCCCCCTAAGGGTCTTTAGCTGTACAAAAACTCCACTGTCTTTTTGCACTATTGAAATAAGAGTGCAAAACTTTACTTTGTGAGCAATAGTGCAAATATCGACGGCGGCCTCCGCGAGCGCAAGCGGGCTGCCACGCGGACGGCGATCACCGCCGTCGCGCGTTCCATGACCGCTGAGCATGGCCTCAACGGTTTTACGGTTGAGGAAGTCTGCGAGGCGGCGGGGATTTCGCGCCGGACCTTCTTCAACTACTTCCATTCCAAAGAAGACGCCGTGATCGGCTCATTTTCGGATGAGTTGCCGACGGATGCGCTCGAAGTATTCAACCAGAACACTTCCCGCACGCCGGACAGCATTTCCGGAACCCTTCTTGCTGCGCTGCATGTCCTCACAGTGACCCTGATGGAGCGCTCCTCCATCAGCCGCGCAGAGGTTCAGCAGTTCATCGCGGCCATCACTGCCGAGCCGCAGCTCCTGGCGCGGCTCACTCTTGAAGGTGAGGCCCGCGAGCGCCAATTTGCGGAGCTGGTCGCCGCCCGTGAGGGCCTGGACCCTGATCATCCCGAAGTCATGACGGCAACGGTGTTGTTCGGGGCAGTATCCAAGAAGACCGCGCAGCAGTTCTTCTCGGAGGACAACGAGCGCCCCTACCGCGGGATCCTCGAACAGAACCTCAACGCAGCACGCAAACTCTTTGCCCAGCCGCTGGCCACGAACCACCAACTGGGCCCCAACCCCCTTGAATCCTCGAAGGACCCCGCATGAGTACACTCTCCAAGGCAGCTGAACCTCTGCTGTTGACCCAGAAGCGAATCTGGATCATCTTCTCGGCACTGATTGCAGGCATGCTGCTGTCCAGCCTCGACCAGACCATCGTCTCCACTGCCATGCCGACGATCGTGGGCAAGCTGGGCGGCGTTGAGCACCAGGCGTGGATCACCACGGCCTATCTCCTGGCAACCACCATCGTGATGCCCATTTACGGCAAGTTCGGTGACATCCTGGGCCGGCGAAACCTGTTCCTTGTAGCTATTGCCCTGTTTACGCTTGCGTCCGTAGGCTGCGCGTTTGCCACCGATTTTTGGGGCTTCGTCATCTTCCGCGCCATTCAGGGCCTGGGCGGCGGCGGACTCATGATCCTTTCGCAGGCCATCATCGCTGACATCGTTCCGGCCAAAGAACGCGGCAAGTACATGGGCCCGTTGGGCGCCATCTTTGGCCTCTCCGCGGTCGCCGGACCCCTGCTGGGTGGGTTCTTTGTGGACCACCTGACCTGGGAATGGGCTTTCTACATCAACATCCCCATCGGCATCGCCGCGTTCATCACCGCCTGGTTCACCCTGACGCTGCCTAACAAGAAGGCCGAGAAGAAGATCGACATCCTGGGTGTCTTGTTCCTCTCCGCTGCCACCACGTGCCTCATTTTCTTCACCGACTTTGGTGGCAAGAAGGATGAGGGCTGGGACTCGCCCCTTACATGGGCGTTTGGGGCCGGCATGGTCCTGGCTGCGGTTCTCTTTGTGATGGTCGAGCGTCGCGCCGAGGACCCCATCATTCCGCTGAGCCTGTTCAAGAACCCCATTTTCATTAACGCAACGGCCATCGGTTTCACCCTGGGCCTGGGCATGTTCGCGGCCATCGCCTTCGTTCCTACGTTCCTGCAGATGTCATCCGGAACCTCCGCCGCCGAATCAGGCCTGCTGATGCTGCCCATGATGGTTGGCCTGATGGGCACGTCCATCTACTCCGGTATCCGCATTTCCAAGACCGGCAAGTACAAGATGTACCCCATCCTGGGTGCAGCGCTCACCATCGCTGCCATGCTGTGGCTGACCACGCTGACGGCGGCAACCCCTATCTGGGTTATCTGCGTTCAGCTCTTCATCTTCGGCGCGGGCCTTGGACTGATCATGCAGGTCATCGTCCTGGTGGTGCAGAACTCTGTTCCGGCGGACCAGATCGGTACGGCTACCAGTACCAACAACTACTTCCGTGAAGTAGGCGCTTCACTGGGCGTGGCCGTCTTCGGAGCAATCTTCACCAACCGCTTGGCGGAGTCCCTCACTGAGGCCTTCACAGGGGCCGGGGCCTCTGCCGAGCAGGCCTCGCAGTCCACCAGCACGCTGGACCCCCAGGCCTTGGCACAGATGCCTGAACAGCTGCGCGATGCGATCGTCAACGCCTATGCCAATTCACTGGCACCGGTGTTCTGGTACCTGGTTCCGTTCATCGCCATCGCGCTGATCCTGGCCATTACTCTGAAGCAGATCCCGCTCTCCGATACCGCCGGCATGGTGGCACGCGGCGAGGCTGTGGGCGGGGACGAAGCTGACCGTCTGGAGGCAGAGCGACTGGAGACTGCGCGTTTGGAAGCCGATCTGGCGGCGTCGGAGGGATTCGACAAGGATCGTGCTGACGCGGGACGCCAGTAACGCTAGTCCTCCACTTGGTACGCCACGGGGCCTTCGGGCTCCGTGGCGAGCCTGATGGCCTCAAGGTTTCCGGCGCTCATGTCCGGAAGCTCGTCCAACGCGAACCACCCCACTGCCAGTGATTCGTCATCGTTGACCTGCGCCTCGCCGGAGATGTACCGGCACCGGAACGTGATGTCCAGGAAGTCGCACACGTCGCCGTTGGGGAAGGTCACCGGCCCCACAACTCCGACGCCGATGATGCGCTCAGTCTCGGCCACCACCGCTGTTTCCTCGAAGATTTCCCGCACGAGCCCGGGTGCAGGATGCTCTCCCGGTTCCAGCATTCCGGTGATGAGCGTCCAATGGCCGTTGTCGGCGCGTTGACCCAACAACACCCTGCCATCGTCATCAAACACCACTCCCCGCACGGCCGGCAGCCAGAGGGGGTCGTTACCGATCTTCTCCCGTAATCTGAGCACGAACTCGGGTGCACCCATGGTGTCAGTTTTCCTTCAATTCGATGGTGGCCTTGCCTAAAGCATGACCCAGCACGGTTAACACCGAGAAGACGGGGAGCGTTGCAATTTGGCCGCAGTTAGCCCGGAACGAGCGCTTGCATGGTTTCACGCTGGAAGGATCAGCATTGCGGCAGCCGCGCCTGCCAGCATGAACGGGCCGAACGGGATGGCCGAGCTCAGCGTGCCTCGCCGGGCCACCAGGATACCCAGGCTCCACAGCCCTCCCAACAGGAAGGCCGCGAACGTCCCCGCAAAAATGTGGCTCCATCCCAGGTAGCCCAGATAGAGGCCCAGCACTCCGGCCAGCTTCACGTCGCCGAAGCCCATCCCCGGCGGGTGAACGAGCCGCAGCACGAAGTAGAAGAGCCAGAGCACGGCACCGCCGGCAATCACACCCAGGCCGGGCACACCAAAGAGCACAGCCGCCGATGCGCCCTCCGTGGGTGCATCGGCGAAGTACGCCAGTAGGGCCGCCGCCAGCAAGAGCGTCCCGGCGACCGCATAGGCCGGGAACACGATGCGATCGGGCAACAGGTGGCTCCGGACATCTATCACCGTCAACCGCACTGCCGTGACCACGAAGTACACGCATGCGGCCACTACCAGCCAAAAGCCGATCGGGCTGTCCGTCCAGAGGTCTGAGAGTCGTCGAATCACCTTCGGATGCTATCCCGCTTTGACCGTCCGGCCCGCTTGAACGCTTGGGTAAACTGTGGATATGGGGCGCTATAGTGCAGCAGGACCGGGTTTTGACTTGTCCTCCACATTCCGCAATCTTTGCCGTTCTTCGCCGTGGAAGTGGACCAGCCTCCGCTTCGAGTACCTTGAACGGTCCGCGCCCAAGGCCACCTTGGTCCGGGCATGGCTCAGGCGCCCGGGTGCACTGCGCCTCGAAACCCCGGACGGCCAACTTCTGCACAGCACCACCGGCATCAACGACTCCCGGGATGATCTTTACGTCAGTTCCACGCGCCGTTCGTGGCTTCTGCCGGCTCATCTTGTGACGCCCGTTTATGACGACGCCGGCCTCGTCCGCCGGCGTCCCGAGGCCGCCTACGGGGAACCCTCCTTTGGGAATGGCCGCCTCGCCGCCGCGCTGGATCCCGTGGAACTTGCCGGCAAGGCACCGGTCCCCCTGGAATTCCCGGACACCAACCCCGTCTTCCTCGAGCAACCCCGCGAGGTGGACCATGAGGGCCGGCTGGCCCTGGAAACCATCGTCACGCCCAGCCGCACGTACGTCCCCTCGGACCCAACGGAACCCTTGGCACACCCCGGCCGGACCATGATCAGGATCGACACCGCCACCGGCGTTTGCGTCGCCAGTGAAAGCCTGGACGGAGACTCCGCAGGCAAGGGCCACTGGCTCAGGATCCTTGCCGTGGACGAGTACATGCTGGACGACCTTTTCCTGGCGGAATCGATGAACCTCACGGACGTCCGGCGCCACATCTCCTGGGACATAGGCCCCGCCGCCTAAGAGCCACACGCCATCCGCGCTAAGCTACGGCGATGACATCGCTGGCAGAAATATGGCCCCCGTTCGGACTCACCCTCACCACCCCGAGGCTGACCCTCCGTCCCGTTCTGGACGACGACATCCCGGCCGCCGTGGCCGCGGCCCGCTCCGGCGTGCACCAACCCGGCAAGAGCCCGTTCAGCGTGCCGTGGGCAGAACTTCCAGAGGACGAACTCGCCCCGAATATGGCGCAGTGGTACTGGCGCTGCCGGGCGAACTTCACGCCTGAGTCCTGGACCCTGCTCCTCGGAGTCTGGAACGACGATGAGCTCCTGGGCGTCCAAGACATCGGTGCCAAGAACTTCAACACCCTCAAAACAGTCAGCACGGGCTCATGGCTCAAGGAGTCCGCCCAGGGCCAGGGCTTCGGCAAGGAGATGCGTGCCGCCGTCGTCAGCTACGCCTTCGATTACCTGAACGCGGAAGTGGCGGAGTCCGAGGCAGCCGTCTGGAACCAACAGTCCCTGGGCGTCTCCACCGCCCTGGGCTACGAACTCAACGGCATCTTCCGCGATGGCTGGGGCGAAAAAGTGGAAGAAGTCCAAAGGGTCCGCCTCACCCCCACCACCTTCAAACGCCCCACCTGGACCCTCACAGTCCAAGGCCACGAAGCCTTTTCCGAATATATAGCCATCTAGCAACTTCCGGCGGGGCGCCTGACAAGGCGAAGGCCAGGCATCCGGCAGCGTGCGTCAAAAGCGAGGAACGAGCTAGCACGCAGAGGATGTCTGGCCTTCGCCGTAGGTGGGCAAAGCGTCGATGGGGTTAGATTTCAGCCCCTTCGAGCAACTCCGTCACCAGGGCCGCAATAGGCGACCTCTCGGACCGGGTCAGCGTGATGTGCCCGAACAGCGGGTGGCCCTTGAGCGTCTCCACTACAGCTGCGACGCCGTCATGCCGCCCTACGCGGAGGTTATCGCGCTGGGCGACGTCATGGGTGAGGACAATTTTGGAGTTTTGTCCGATGCGGCTCATGACGGTCAGGAGCACATTCTTCTCGAGTGATTGCGCTTCATCCACAATCACGAAGGCATCGTGCAGGGATCGTCCGCGGATGTGGGTCAAGGGCAGGACTTCGAGCATGCCGCGGTCCATGACTTCTTCCACGACTTCCTGGCTGACCAATGCCCCGAGGGTGTCGAACACGGCCTGCGCCCACGGGTTCATCTTTTCCGATTCGGAGCCAGGGAGGTAGCCGAGTTCCTGGCCGCCTACCGCGTAAAGGGGGCGGAACACCACCACTTTGCGGTGTTCCTGGCGTTCCAGGACGGCTTCCAGGCCCGCGCAGAGGGCTAGTGCGGACTTGCCGGTGCCTGCGCGGCCACCGATGGAGACGATGCCCACGGCGGGGTCCATGAGGAGATCGATGGCCAACCGTTGTTCTGCTGAACGTCCGTGGAGTCCGAAGACGTCACGGTCGCCTTTGACGAGCCGGACCTGCTTGTCTGCCCCAACCCGGCCCAGCGCGGAGCCGCGGTTGGAGAGGAGAACGAGTCCTGTGTTGACGGGCAGTTCCGCGGCTGCGGGGATAAAAGCTGGTTCGTGGCCGTAGAGGGTAGTGATTTCTTCCTCGGTGGCGTCCACTTCGGCCATGCCCGTCCAGCCGGAGTCTTTGACGAGTTCGTTGCGGTACTCGTCAGCTTGAAGTCCCATGGCAGAGGCTTTGACGCGCATGGGGAGGTCTTTGGACACGACGGTTACGTTGTGGCCCTCGTTGGCCAGGTTCTTGGCGACAGCCAGGATGCGGCTGTCGTTGTCTCCCCCACGGAATCCTGCGGGCAACACTTCCGGGGAGATGTGGTTCATTTCCACCCTGAGCATTCCGCCGTCTTTGCCGATCGGGATGGAATGGTCCAGTCCGCCGTGTTCGATTCTGAGGTCATCCAGGAGCCTCAGCGCTTTCCGGGCAAAGTAGCCCAGTTCGGGGTCGTGGCGTTTCCCTTCCAGTTCGCTGATGACCACGATGGGGACAATCACCTCGTGTTCGGCGAAGCGCAACAGTGCGTGTGGATCGGATAGCAGAACGGACGTATCGATCACGTAGCTGCGGCCTGTGGCGGATGGTGTGGTCCGCCCTTGTGGTGAGACCCGCTTGGCGCGAGAGGTAGCTGCACTTTCCCCGTCGGAAACCATTGCGGGCAGTTGCTCAGAAATAGCCACATCGACTCCAGCCCCGGGCAGTTCGCCCGGCCTAATGGTGAAGCGGCTCGGCCGGAAGGCCGGGCGTGGCCTCCCATGTAACTGGTGCGATAGTCCGCTCCATATACTGGCCTCCCCGATCAGCGGGCGGTTTTGCCTGCTGATGGGATTAACGTAATCCTCAGCACATTCATTTCCGCAATCCACGCCCGGCAAGTCGCATGTCCGACTCGTTAAATTTTGGTAAACCGGGGTCGCTTACGCGCCGAACCGCCGCTGGCGCCCGGCATAGTCCCTGAGCGCACGGAGAAAATCGACCTTCCGGAAGGCCGGCCAGAGAGCTTCGCAGAAGTAAAACTCGCTGTAGGCGCTTTGCCACATGAGGAAGCCTGAGAGCCGCTGCTCGCCTGAGGTTCGGATCACGAGGTCCGGATCGGGTTGGCCGCGGGTGTAGAGGAACCTGGAGATGTCGTCCACCGAAAGTTCATTTGCGACGTCGGACATGCTGCGTCCTTTGGCGTCGGCGTCGTGCAGGAGTTCGCGTACGGCGTCGACGATTTCGCGGCGGCCGCCGTAGCCCACGGCCACGTTCACGTGGATTTTTTCGTGGACGGGGGTGCGGGCGGTGAGTTTGTTGAGGCGCTCGGCCAGGTAATCCGGGAGGAGTTCCGGTGCGCCCATGGCGTGGACGGAGACGTCTTCGTCTTCGTCAAGGCGGTCCATGGTGTTGGCGATGATGCCCATGAGCAGGTCCAGTTCTTCGCCGGAGCGGCTCATGTTGTCCGTGGAGAGCATGTAGAGGGTGACTACCTTGACGCCGAGTTCCTGGCACCAGCCGAGGAACTCGTGGATCTTGTCGGCCCCAGCCTGGTGTCCTTGGCTGGTGGGCGCATTGAACTGCCGGGCCCACCGACGGTTTCCATCCACCATGACGCCGATATGCCGCGGGATTCTGTCTTGCTTGAGGGAACGCAGTAGCTTGCGCTCGTAGAAGCCATAGAGGAAACCGGGCAGCTCCACCGGACTCACCTGACTTCCTTACTTGTACGACGACGGCGCACATCCAAGGCTACCGTCCCCAGCTGCCGCCCCGGTGCAGTCGCCAGTCAAATTCGGCCCGCTCTTTGTTACCAGTGGGTAACTTACCGAAACGTAAGTTATTCTTGTCCCATGGCTGAGATCCTTGACACCAAGCCCCTTTGGCGTGGCTGGATCCACGCCGTCGCCGCTCCCTTCGCACTCGCTGCAGGGATAATCCTGGTGACCGTCGCCCCTACCCCGGACCGCAAGATCACGTCAGCCATTTACGCGTTGACGGGCTTTCTGCTGTTTGGCGTCAGCGCCGTTTACCACCGCGGAAACTGGTCACCCAAGGTCCGAATGCTGCTCAAGCGGCTGGACCACACCAACATCATGCTGGTGATCGCCGGTAGCTACACGCCCCTGGCGTGGTCCCTCCTGGAGCGCTCACAAGCCGTGACCCTGCTCTGGCTGGTGTGGTCCGGAGCCATAGTTGGCGTTCTCTTCCGCATTCTGTGGACGCACGCTCCCCGCTGGCTCTACGTTCCGGTCTATATCGCCTTGGGCTGCGGAGCTTTGTTCTATCTGCCCCAGTTCTTCACTGCCAACGCCCCTGCAGCGATACTCATTTGCGTGGGCGGAGCGCTGTACATTGCCGGCGCTGTCTTTTACGCCATCAAGAAACCGAACTTCAGTGCCCGGCACTTCGGCTTCCACGAGCTCTTCCATGCCTTCACGGTGCTGGCATTCGCCGCGCACTTCGTGGCGATCATGATGGCAGTGCTGAGCTAGGCCTGCTGCGCGCCCTGGCTCGCTGCTTCAGTCCCCTGGAGCCGGATTCAGCGGCCTCGAGGACCGCTTTCGCCGTTCTCCTCAGCCGAGCTGCCGGCGTCGTCTCCAGCTTCGGCAGCCAGGCGCGCTTCCTCAACCTGTGCGCGGTAGCGGACCCGCCGAATCCTGCGAACCATGTCTACAATCAAAAATGTGGTCAGAATCACAATGAAGGCCGTGAGGACGAAGCCCCACGTACCGGGCGTCACCTGATCCTCGGACAGGCCAGGCCGCAGCGTGCCCGTGGGATCAGGCGACGGAGTGACGGTCAGGGCAAGAATCAAGTGATGCACTTTCAAACCTTCTATGGGAGCTGATGCGTGCCGACTGGCAGCGCGTGGCCGGTAAGCCGGCTGGCCACACAGTAATTTCTACGAGCGATAGAAACTTCTGGCTTTCCTATCTTATCCCCGCGAACAGGTCCTTTTCCGGCAGCTCTGAAGGGACCCGGGACTTGATCAGGGTGTAGTCCTCCCATGGCCACGTCGACCGCTGCAGATCCGGTGACACTGCGAAGAAGAAGCCGAGGGGGTCGATCTGGGTCCTGTGTGCACGCAGCGCATCATCCCGGGCCTCAAAGAAATCACCGCATTCAACCTGGGTGGTGGTCCGGTGCCCTGCCTCCGGTGCAGTGTGGCCTTCTGCGTCGGTCTCCAGCCACGCAGCCAGCCGCTCGGCGTAGGGAGATTGCAGGCCCGCTTCCTCCAACGCAAAATGCAGCGCACGGAACCGATCCGGGCTGAAGGCGCGGTCGTAGTAGAGCTTGCTGGGCGCCCATGGCTCACCCATGCCCGGGTAGCGCCCGGCATCGCCAGCGGCCTCAAAAGCTTCCACGGCAACCTTGTGGGCCATGATGTGGTCCGGGTGCGGGTAACCACCGTTTTCGTCATAGCTGAGGATGACGTGCGGCTTGAAGTTACGCACCAGCCGCACCAAGGGCGCAGTGGCGCGCTCCAGCGGCTGCAAGGCAAAGCAACCGGGCGGCAGCGGCGGGAGGGGGTCACCTTCGGGAAGGCCCGAGTCCACAAAGCCCAGCCAACGCTGCTGGATTCCCAGTACGGCGGCTGCGTTTGCCATCTCGATGCGACGGGCGCCGGCCATGTCCCGCTTGGGGTGGGGGGCCTCTTCCATGGCAGGGTTCTGGATGTCTCCGCGCGAGCCATCCGTGCAGGTGGCAACCATGACGTCCACTCCGGCAGCGGCGTACATCGCCATGGTTGCAGCGCCCTTGCTGGACTCATCGTCCGGGTGGGCGTGGACGGCGAGCAGCCGGAGCTGCTGGTCGGAACTGCTGGACGCTGTCACGTGACGGCTCCTCTTTCATGGATCGAGCTTGGGGGCGGTGATGGGGCGCCGGGATCGGCACTAAACTGGATGGGTGACTTCAGAGGACCTATCGGCCACCCGAGTACCGGCAAGCTCCAGCCTAGCCAATCGTTACGGCGGTCAAAAGCGCGCCATGACGCGCAAGACCAAGCGGAACATCGTCATCGCCGCCTTGGTCCTGGGGATTGGGTTCGCCGCCTACGTGGCAACGGGCTCCGCGCAGGCCCCGGTCACGTTCAAGGACATTGGGTACAGCACGGTGGACGACACCCAGGCAGAGGTTGATTACCAGGTCACAAAGTACCCCGGAGCTACAGCCAAATGTGCCATCAAGGCCTTGGATTCGAAGTTCGCGGTGGTGGGCTGGAAGGTAGTGGAAATCGGGCCCAACGATCCCCAGGATGATCCCGACGGCGGCAGCACCACCGCGCAGCGAACTGTCCTAAGGACCGAGTCCCCGGCTGTCTCGGGAGTGGTGGACAACTGCTGGATCGTGGACAGCGGCAAATAGCATCTCGTGTGAGCCAAGACTCAACCGGTTTGGGTTCGTCCAAAGGATTTACTACAATGGATGAAACCTTCACCCCGTTAAGTTGGTTACTGAGTATCACGAGTGGCCACCTCGGCGGGGTCTTTTTGCATTGTCAGATCTAGAGGAGAAATCCGTGTCTACCACCAACAGCGCCACTGCAGCTTGGCTCACCCAGGAAGCATTCGATCGCTTGACGGCTGAGCTGGACCACCTTTCCGGCGCTGGCCGGGCGGATATTGTCCAGAAGATCGAAGCTGCCCGCCAGGAAGGCGACCTCAAGGAAAACGGCGGCTACCACGCAGCCAAAGAGGAGCAGGGCAAGATCGAGGCACGTATCCGCCAGCTCACCGCCCTTCTGCGCGACGCCCATGTGGGCGAGGCCCCGGCAGATGACGGAATCGTTGAGCCCGGCATGCTGGTCATTGCCCGCATCGCCGGTGACGAAGAGAAGTTCCTTTTGGGTTCGCGTGAAATCGCCGGTGACTCGGACATTGACGTCTTCAGCGAGAAATCGCCCCTGGGCGCAGCGATCATCGGACACAAGGAGGGCGACAAGCTGAGCTACATCGCTCCCAACGGTAAGGAAATTCCGGTGGAGATCGTTTCGGCCAAGCCGTACGCAGGCTAAGCGGCGGCTCACCCGGCCTGAGAACACGACGCCGGTCCACCCCTTTTCGGGGTGGACCGGCGTTTTTCGTGTGCTCACCCAACTGGTCGTCGTGCACTCAGTTGTGTAGGGGCACGCTGGTAGGGGTGGGGGCGGTTGGGTTAGTGGCGGTTGGGTTAGAGTACGGCGGGCTTGGGCTTGGGACGCAGCAGGATAGCAGCAACGACGCCGCCTATTGCCCCGCCGAGGTGCGCCTGCCACGAGATGTAACCCATGACCGTGGGAAGCACGCCGAAGAGGATGCTGCCGTAGGCCATGAACAGCACCACGGAGAGCAGGATTTGCCACCAGCTGCGGTTGAAGAATCCACGCACCAGCAAGAACGCGAAGAACCCGAACACCAGTCCGGATGCCCCCACGGTCACCCCTCCCCCGCCGATCAGCCACACCGCCAGCCCTGACCCGAGCCAGCTGAATGCCAACGCCGTGATGAACACGCGGATGCCGGACAGGAACACCAGGAAGCCGAAGATGATCAGCGGCAGCGTGTTGGACAGAAGGTGGTTGAAGTTAGCGTGCAGCAGCGGAAAGGTCAGGATGTCCAGTACCCCGTCAATGGAGCGGGAGCGCAGACCAAAGGTGGAGTTCAGTCCGTGGCGCATCAAGGTATTGAGGATCTCTATGACGTAGAGCAGGACAACGAAGCCGCCCATAAAGAGCAGGCCGCCTTTCGCCCGCCCGGCCAAAGATTCGCGCGCCTCTTCCTTTGATTCCTCAGGCATTCCAAGCACCATGGGCGCCCCTTCCGTCAGTGCACCACGATCGGCTGGAAGCCCTCGGCCCGCAGTGCACCGAGAACCTGCTCGCCGTGTTCGTGGCCTTTGGTTTCCAGGTTGATAGTGATGGAGACGTCCCCCATGCTGATGGAACCACCCAAACGGGTGTGGTCCAGGCCGGTGACGTTGGCATCGTTTTCAGCGATGATGCGGGCTATGGTGGCCAACGAACCCGGCCGGTCATCGAGCATCATGCGGACCGTCATGAAACGGCCTGCGGCCGAGAGACCGCGCTGGATGACTTTGAGCATGAGCATGGGATCGATGTTGCCGCCGGAAAGCACGACGGCGGTGTTCCCCGGGTTGTCGATCTTGCCGTCCATCAGTGCGGCTACTCCGACCGCCCCGGCTGGCTCCACCACCATCTTGGCGCGCTCGAGGAGGAAGATCAGGGCACGGGCGAGCGAGTCCTCGCTCACGGTGACTACGTCGTCAACAAGCTCGCGGATGATGCTGAAGGGCAGTTGCCCCGGACGTCCTACCGCAATGCCGTCGGCCATGGTGGTGACCTTTTTCAGTGGCACCAAGGCATCGGCGGCAAGGGAGGGCGGGTAGGCGGCGGCGTTTTCTGCCTGTACGCCGATCACCCTGATCTCGCGGCCAAGTTCCTTGGCCCTGGCCTTGATGGCCACAGCTACGCCTGCCAGCAGCCCGCCGCCGCCAACACCCATGAGGATGGTGTCTACGTTGGGGATCTGGTCCAAAATTTCGAGCCCGATGGTGCCCTGTCCGGCAACAACATCCACGTTGTCAAAGGGGTGGACAAACACTGCGCCTGTCTCGTTGGCGTAGCGTTGCGCTTCCGCCAAGGCCTCATCCACGTTGTGGCCGTGCAGGACCACCTCGGCGCCGTGGCTCCTGGTGGCCGCCAGCTTGGGCAGGGCCACACCCAGGGGCATGTAAATGCGGGCATTGATGCCCAGGCTCTTGGCCGCCACTGCTACACCTTGGGCGTGGTTACCGGCTGAGGCCGCCACGACGCCGCGCTTCTTTTCCTCGTCCGTCAGGCGCGCCATGCGCACGTAGGCGCCGCGAACCTTGAAGGAGCCTGCGCGCTGCAGGTTCTCACACTTGAAAAAGACGTTGCCGCCCACGAGGCTGCCCAGCGCACGGGACGACTCCACAGGAGTCTTGGTAATAATGCCCTCGAGGAGCTCCTGCGCCTTGAGGACATCGTCCAGCGTGACGGGCAGGGTTTCGAGGGTATTCACTGACTATTCTCCTTTGTTGGTGTCGGCTTGAGGCTCCTCAACAGAGGCGCTCCCCGAAGCCTTGGTCTTGCCGGTGACGCCTTTGGCGAGGCGCGATTCGGGCCGTGGGAGGTGGACCTCCTTGAAGTTGGCATCACTGTCCGGCCCCGCCGAAGCGGCAGCCGGCTGGAGTTCCACACCGCCCAATCCTTCATCATGTTCCCACGTCCGGCCCGCAATGTAGCGAACTGCCGTGTTTACTACGGCGAGCAACGGAACCGCGAACAGGGCTCCGGGGATGCCGGCCAGGTACGATCCGGCGGCAACTGAGAGGATCACTGCCACCGGATGAAGTGCCACGGCCTTGCCCATCACCAGGGGCTGCAGGATGTGGCTTTCAAGCTGCTGCACCACCAGCACGATTGCCAGCATGATCAGTGCGTTGATGGGCCCGTTGGCCACGAGGGCGAGCAGGACCGCGATGGCACCGGTCACCAAGGCACCCACCACCGGAATGAACGAGCCGATGAACACCAGCACCGCCAAGGGCAGGGCCAACGGGACCTGGATGATGGCTGCGCCGACGCCGATGCCCACAGCATCCACGAACGCGACGAACATTTGAATTCGCACGTAGCTGACCATGGACGTCCAGCCCCGGCGCCCGGCGCCGTCAGTGGCCCTCCGTGCGCTCCTGGGCAGGAGCCGGACCATGAAGGCCCAGATCCGGGGTCCCTCCAGGAGGAAGAAGATAAGTATGAACAGTGCAAGGACAAGACCGGCCGCGAAGTGACCGGCAGTGCTGCCGAAGGACAACGCGCCGCTGAGGATGCTGCTGCTGTTGTTCTGGAGGGCGTCCGCGCCGTCGGAAATGTACTGGTCAATCTGGTCTGCGGTCAGGTGCAGCGGCCCATCGGCCAACCACGTCTGAATCTGCTGGATGCCTGCCAGCGCCTCCTGCCAGAGGGCGCCAAAGCCTGTCACCAGTTGCCTGCCAACCAGCGCGAGGGCACCGCCGATCACGCCAATGAAGCCCAGCACTGTGATGGCAACCGCTCCCCCGTTGGGTACCTTGCGGTTGCGCAGCCACTTCACTACCGGGTGCAGCAAGCCGGCCAACAGCGCAGCAACCATCACCGGGATAATGAGGAAGCTAACTTTGCCCAGCAGCCAGACAAGGGCGCCGATCATGAGCAGGATCAGGCCGGCCCGCCAGGACCAGGCTGCTGCAATGCGCACCCCATACGGGATGTCTTCGGCAATTTGGCGGTCAGAACGTGTTTTGGCGTCCGGTGTTGGCGTCATGAACCCATAATTCCGTAGGGCGCGCCGTATGGGAAACCGGCTCTCACTTCCGGGACATTTCCAAGCCCGTCGGAGCCATTCCCAGGCTTTTCCGAGTCCAGGGAGCTATAGGGAGGCTGCGATTCCCCAACGCATGGTGAATGCCTCGCCCGGCGCCAACCACCGGAGGCCATCACCGCTGTTGAAGGCGTTGGCCGGCCCGGTCATGGGTTCAAGGGCAACGGCTTTGGAACGGCCTGGGAAGGTGTCGGTGACGAAGACGTGAACATATTGGCAGTTTTCGTCCTGCTCCAGGCTCACACTGCGGCCATCCGGTGCGGTCAGCGTATGGCGCGCCGAGCCGCCGTCGAACGCCAGGTCAGTCAAGGCGACGTCCACCAGCAGGCCGCCTACTCGGGCACCACCGGAGAGGTCGTACTCACCGTCCGCAGGCGCGGTGCTGCGCGGAATGAGGCGCTCGTCCGCCACCAGCCGGGTGGCAGCCCGGACGGTCAGGACCAGGTCCTCGGGGGCTACATCGCCGATCCGCAGGTACGGGTGCGCGCCCAGGACGAAGGGGGCATTGCTTTGGGAATCGTTGATCAGCGTCTGGGAGACGCGGAGATCAAGGTTCTGGTCCAGTTCGTAGCGCACCTGGTGCCGCACCAGGAACGGGTAGCCGTGCTGGGGAAATACTGTGGCTTCCAGCGTCACGGAGAACTCGGATTCGTCCACCAGCACGTACCCGGTGTTGCGCAAGAGTCCGTGGCTGGCGTTGTTGCGTGAGGCCTCGGTGATGTCCAGTTGCTGCTTCTTGCCGTCCAGGTACCAGATCCCGTCCTCTACCCTGTTGGCCCACGGCGCCAGGGTGATACCCGTGGCACCGGGGGCAATGTGGTCGTCGCCGTAGCTTTCAGTCAGCTCGACGCCGCCACGGGAGTAGAGTCGCAGGCCGGCGGCGAGCTCGGTAATGACGGCGAGCGCATCGCCCCGGCGGAGCTCGAACTGGCGGCCCGTGGCGAAGCGGCGGGACTCGGACTGATGGGCGTTATCGGCTGGCGAGGGGGAGACAGACATGGCAATACCGTACTGCATTGCCTGACCTTCACGGCGAGATGAATGTTAGCTTTTGTTAGAAACTATGCGTTTTTGGTCACTTGTGAAATACTGAACCTATGAGCCGCATCACCAGCACCCGCCTCGCGGACAGCCGAGAGCTGATCTACTTCGACGACCCCGGAACGCCGGAGCGAACACCGGATTCCCTGGTGGACCACCGCGAGCTTCCTGCCCGTGGCGAGCCAGGCGAGGTGCGCTACGACGCTTTGTCCGGTGACTGGGTGGCGGTAGCTGCCCACCGCCAAACCCGTACGCACCTTCCCCCTGCTGATCAGTGCCCCATCTGCCCCACCACGGCTGCTAACCCTTCGGAAATCCCGGCATCGGACTATGACGTGGTGGTGTTCGAGAACCGCTTCCCTTCATTGGGTCCGGCCGTGGGTGATATCCCCCCGCTTCCTGCACCCGGGCACTCCGGCCACAGCCTCAAGGGCCCGGCGTACGGCCGCTGCGAGGTTGTCGCCTTCACACCTCAGCACACCGGCTCCTTCGCTGAACTGGGCGAAACACGTGCGCGTACGGTCATCGAAGCGTGGGCCCAACGCACTGAAACTCTGAGCGCCCTCCCCGGCATCAAGCAGGTGTTCCCGTTCGAGAACCGCGGCGCGGACATCGGCGTCACCTTGCACCACCCGCACGGCCAAATTTACGCTTACCCCTACGTGACCCCCCGCGCCGCCCAGCTCGGTGCGGTAGCGCGAAAGTACTACGACGACGTCGACGCGAAGGAAACGCTCGGGGCCTCCCTCCTCAAGGCCGAACGTGAGGACGGCAGCCGCATGGTCCTGGAGGCCAAGCACTTCAGCGCCTATGTGCCGTTCGCTGCGCGCTGGCCTTTGGAAGTCCACCTCGTTCCGCACCGCAGCGTCCCGGATCTTGCCGCGTTGACGGGCGAAGAACGCGATGAGCTCTCGCACGTCTACTTGGACCTGTTGAAGCGGCTCGACGCCCTCTACCCCACCCCCATGCCGTACATCTCTGCCTGGCACCAGGCACCCTTGGACCCTGCCCTTCGCCCTGCAGGCCAACTGCACTTGCAGCTCACCTCTCCCCGCCGTGCTGCCGATAAGCTGAAGTACCTGGCCGGTTCCGAGGCCGCCATGGGCGCGTTCATCAACGACACCACCCCCGAGGCAGTGGCGGAACGGCTGCGTAGCGTCGCCGCACAACCTTCGACTATGACTCTGGAAGGCACACGAGCATGACCACCACTACCGAGACCAGCGTCCTCGCCGCCCGCTTCCAGGAAACGTTCGGCGCAGCTGCCGACGGCGTGTGGCAGGCACCGGGACGGGTTAACCTCATCGGCGAACATACGGACTACAACGAGGGCTTTGTGCTGCCCTTCGCTATCGACAAGACAGCAAAGGTGGCCTTGCGCGTCCGAGACGACTCGAAGGTGCGCATGCTGTCCACCTTCGGCGGCCACGGAATCGTGGGAGCCGACCTGGCGGACTCGGAACCCGGGTCAGGTGAAGGGTGGTCACGCTACCCCCTCGGCGTCGCTTGGGCGCTTAAGGAACGTGGCGTCACGGTGCCTGGCTTTGACCTCCTGCTCGACTCCGATGTTCCCTCCGGCGCTGGTTTGTCTTCCTCCCACGCAATCGAGTGCGCCGTCATCTCGGCCCTCAACGAGTTGACTGGCGCCGGTCTGGCTGCCGAAGACCTGGTGCTCGTTACCCAGCGCGCCGAAAATGTGTTCGTAGGCGCGCCTACGGGCATCATGGACCAGTCGGCTTCCCTGCGTGGCGCCAAGGGGCACGCCGTTTTCCTGGACTGCCGCGACCAGCATGTGGAGCTGGTCCGGTTCGACGCAGAAGCGTCCGGCCTGGTCCTGTTGGTCATTGACACCAAGGTGTCGCATTCACACGCCGACGGCGGTTACGCCTCCCGGCGCGCGTCCTGCGAGTTGGGTGCCGAGATCCTTGGCGTCAAGGCACTGCGCGACGTCGGCGTGGAGCGTTTGGAGGAAGCCTCCGGGTTGCTGGACGAGACGACCCTCCGGAGAGTCCGCCACGTGGTCACCGAAAATGATCGCGTACTTCAGACAGTGGAAACCCTGGACTCCCAGGGCCCTGCCGCGATTGGTGCACTGCTGGATGCCAGCCATGTCTCCATGCGCGACGATTTTGAGATCTCATGCCCGGAACTCGACCTCGCCGTGGACACATCCCGGGCCAACGGCGCCATCGGTGCACGCATGACCGGCGGCGGCTTTGGCGGATCAGCCATCGCACTGACTCCGGTGGGCCAAGAGCAGCAGGTTCGCGACGCCGTCGTGCGTTCTTTCGCGGAGACGGGCTTCACCGCACCTGACATCTTCACCGTTACCCCGGCAGAAGGCGCCCTGCGCCTCGCCTGACGCGTTCAGTTCCACCGTGCTAGCGCCCGGCGTCCCAGCGGATGCCGGGCGTAAGCTGGGGCCATGACTGAGGCTGTCATCGTTGCTACTGCCAGAAGCCCTATTGGCCGGGCCTTCAAGGGTTCCCTCAAAGACGAACGTCCGGATGACCTGGCCACCGCCATGGTGCAGGCCGCCCTCGCAAAGGTTCCGGGCTTCGATCCCGCCGCCGAGGACGGGCAGGGCCTGGACGACATCCTGCTGGGCTGCGCTGAACCCAGCGGTGAGGCCGGATCCAACATGGCACGGGTGGTTGCCGTCCTGGCGGGTTTGGACCGCGTACCCGCAGCAACTATCAACCGCTTCTGTGCCTCCAGCCTGCAAACCCTGCGGATGGGCTTCCATGCCATCAAATCCGGGGAGGCGCACGCGATCGTGTCCGCCGGGGTGGAGAGTGTGTCCAGGTACCAGAACTGGGCAGGGGCCGGCGAAACGGATTCCTCTAACCACAACCCTCTTTTCGAGGCAGCGGCCCAGCGTACTGCGGCGCGCGCGGCCTCCAACATCCCGTGGACCGACCCGCGTCTCGGCGGGCGGCTACCCGATATCTATATCTCCATGGGCCAGACCGCCGAAAACGTGGCCACAAGCTTCGGAATCAGCCGGGCCGAGCAGGACGAGTGGGGTGTCCTGAGCCAGAATCGCGCCGAAGCCGCCATCGCCTCAGGGTTCTATGCCCGCGACATCACGCCCTACACGCGCAAGGACGGAGTTGTGGTGGAGCGCGATGACTCGCCCCGGGCCGGGGTCACCTTGGACGCCGTCTCCGCGTTACAGCCTGTGTTCCGTACGGAGGGGACCGTGACTGCAGGTAATGCCTGCCCCCTGAACGACGGTGCCGCGGCTGTGGTGGTCATGAGTGACGCGCGCGCCCGCGAATTGGGCCTGCAACCGCTGGCGCGGGTGGTGTCAACCGGCGTCAGCGCCCTCTCCCCGGAGCTTATGGGCATGGGTCCCGTGGAATCGACCCGGCGGGCCCTCGCCCTGGCAGGACTGACCATGGACGACATCGACCTCGTGGAGCTCAACGAAGCCTTCGCCGTGCAGGTGGTGGCGAGCGCCCGCGAGCTGGGAATTGATCCATCGAAGCTGAACATCCATGGTGGCGCCATCGCTTTGGGCCATCCCTTCGGCATGACCGGGGCCCGAATGACCAGCACGCTCCTCAATGGGCTCAAAGAACGCGACGGAACCCTGGGCCTGGCCACACTGTGCGTCGGCGGAGGCCAGGGCATGGCCGTGGTTTTTGAGCGCTTGAGCTAGCCGACAGATCTTCAGGTGGCGAGTGGTTGGATCTGACCCCTCAGCGACACAAAAATGCCCCCGAAGACTCTTCGGGGGCATTTCGCGTTGGAGCTGTTGGTAACTAGTCGTCGCCTCGAAGGATTGCCAGCAGGCGGATGATTTCAACGTAGAGCCACACCAAGGTGACCGTCAGGCCGAATGCCGCAACCCAGGAGTACCGCTCCGGGGCGCCTGCACGGACGCCTTCCTCGATGCTGGTAAAGTCCATGATCAGCGAGAATGCGGCCAGGCCGATGGCCAGGATACCGATGAAAACGCCGAGCGGGATGCCGAAGAACTCAACGCTTGTGCGCAGACCGAAGGGCTCCTGCACAACACCGGTCCACGACATCACCAGGTTGATCAGTGCGAAGACCGCGTAACCGATAGTGGCGATCATGAAGAAGCGCACCATCTTGGGGGTGGCGCGGACCTTGCCGCTCTTGAAGAGCACCAGGGTGACGCCGAAAACTGCCAGCGTACCGATGACAGCCTGAAGGCCGACACCGGGGTACATGCCATCCAGGACTCGGGTAAGTCCGCCCAGGAACAGGCCTTCAAGGCCGGCATAGGCGAGGATCAGGGCCGGTGAAGGCTGCTTCTTGAAGGTGTTGACCAGGGCAAGGACGAAGCCGCCCAGTGCACCAACGATCATCAGCATGGTGGAGAGGCCGGGAGCAACGAAGAGAGTGACGCCGGCACCGATGATCAGCACAACGAGGCAGGCGACGGTCTTCATGATGACGTCGTCATAGGTCATGCGGCCGGTGTCGGCCGGGCCTGCAGCAGGCTGGTTGTACATCTGCTGCAGCTGCTCGTTGGTCATGTTCTGCTGCTGGGCGGACCATGCTGCGTGGCCGTCCATGACCTGGCTCGGTGCACGGCCGGGTGCTTGGTTGAACTGCTGGCCGTACGGGTTCTGCGGTACAGGCGGGGCCTGCTTTGCTCCACGGAAATTCTTTCCGTTGAAGACTGGGTTTCCGCCAAGTGCCATTGCGGGTGTCCTCCTGAAAAAGGGCTAGTGATAATTCACGGTACCAATTACCACGTGCGCGCGGCAGGGAAAGTTCCCTTGTTCACCCAGACGAAACTCAACCGTGACAAGAAAAGGACCAGCGGCTGCTCCCGGAGGTTTGCGAGCATTGGTGCATCACAAGTTGCCTATAGCTTCACAGTTGTTATCTGATCGCGATCTTCCCAGCCCCGAACTGGGCGTTTATTGCCTCCACCGGGCGGTAACATAGGCCACACATGGGTGACTTAGATCACAAACGAGGCAGCTAGGCAAGAACAATTCACAAGCCCCATGACCGTTCGCACCGGCTGCAATGGCGCAGCCGGGACCACCCCCACTGTGGAGGTTTCCATTTTGAGAAGCACACTGCGCGACCCGTCCATGAGACGGTCCAAGGGACTGCAGAGAGTTGTGGGGGCGCTGTTCGCAGCCCTCATTACCGCTCTGTTGATCGCCGCCCCTTCGGCACAGGCAACCACCCCCTCGCCTTCGCCGTCACCGACGTCGTTCCAAAACAACATCAGCGGGTTCCTCCGCGACGATGCCCGGGCCCCCATATCCGGAGTCAAGATCAAAGCCACGGGCAACGGATTCGAAGGTGAAGCCACCTCCGGTGCAAACGGAGCCTGGACCATCGGCGTTCCCGTCCAAGGTACTTACACCATTGAGCTGGATACCTCCACGTTGCCGGAGGGAATCGCACTGGCCGAGGGACAGGACAATCCCCGTGATGTCACCTTCAGCCAAACATCCAACTTGTCGGTGATCTTCGCCTTTGGCGAGGGCATTGTGGTGCAGCAACAGGACTTCGGCCAAAACCTCCTCAATCGCCTCGTTGCGGGTCTTAGCTTCGGCCTCCTCCTTGCACTCGCCTCAGTTGGCCTTTCCCTGATCTTCGGAACCACCGGCCTGACCAACTTCGCCCACGGTGAGATGGTGACGCTGGGCGCGGTACTGGTGTTCATGTTCAATGCCTTCGGGCTACCCTTCTGGCTGGCGATCCTGCTTGCCCTGGTGGGCGGCGGTCTCTTCGGATACGTCCAGGACGCAGGGCTTTGGCGGCCCTTGAGGAAGCGTGGCTCCGGCCTGGTCCCCATGATGATTGTCAGCATCGGCCTGGCACTGGCAATCCGCTACGTCATTCAGTTCTTCTTCGGCGGCGCAACACAACAGCTGCCCGGCGCGCAGAGTGCTGAGATCCAAATCGGACCTGTGTCGATTTCTCCGAATAATCTGTGGTCCCTGATTATCAGTGCCGTGGTGATCGCTTTGATCGGCATCGTCCTGCTTAAGACCCGCCTCGGCAAGGCGACCCGCGCCGTAGCGGACAATCCCGCACTGGCAGCTGCCTCCGGCATCGACGTTGACTCTGTGATCCGCATTGTCTGGATTGTGGGCGGCGTCCTCGCTTCCCTCGGCGGCATCCTGTGGGCGTACTACCGTCCAGGTGTCACCTTCGACATGGGCTCGCAGATCCTGCTGCTCATCTTCGCCGGCGTGACCCTGGGTGGATTGGGAACCGTCTTCGGCGCCCTGATCGGCTCCATCGTCGTAGGTATCTTCGTGGAACTGACTACCGTGTTCGGCCTGCCCGCCGACCTCAAGTACGTCGGTGCGCTGTTCATCATGATTGTTGTTCTTCTGTTCCGACCGCAGGGTATCCTCGGCCGGCGTGAGCGTGTGGGTTAGGAGCGGGCCATGGACTTCGGATTTATTCTCTCCAGCGCCCTTGGCGAATTGTTCAGCCCAACGACGGCGGCTTACGCACTTGCCGCTCTGGGCCTCGCGGTGCACTTTGGCTACTCAGGGCTGTTGAACTTCGGCCAAGCCGGCTTCATGGCCGTGGGTGCCTACGGTTTCGCCATTTCCACCCTGACGTTCGACGCACCGTTCTTCCTGGCATTGATCATTTCTATTCTCTGCTCGGTCATCTTCGCGTTCATCCTGGGCATACCTACTCTGCGGCTCAGGGCGGACTACCTGGCCATTGTCACCATTGCAGCGGCAGAAATTGTCCGCTACGTAGTCACCACCAATCAGCTCACCAGTGTCACAGGCTCCGCCAACGGCCTGGCAGCGTTCGAGAACACCTTCTATGCCATGAACCCCTTCCCCGAGGGTTCCTATATGGGCATGAACAACCGCGACTTCTTTATCCGCGTGGTGGGTTGGGGACTGGTCATTGTGTGCTGCGTCCTGGTGTGGCTCCTGATGCGCAGCCCATGGGGCCGTGTCCTGAAGGGCATCCGCGAGGACGAGAACGCCGTCCGCTCCCTGGGCAAAAACGTCTACGCCTACAAGATGCAGGCCCTGGTCATTGGTGGCGTGCTGGGTGCCTTGGCGGGCATGATCTTCACGCTCCCCCGCGGTGCCGTCCAACCGTCCAACTACGGCACGGAACTGACGTTCTTCCTGTGGACCTGCCTCCTGCTCGGCGGTATGGCCACTGTCCTGGGGCCGGTTATTGGAGCCATGATCTTCTGGGTTGTGCTCTCACTGACGCAGAGCTTGCTCTACGGCCTCATCGAATCAGGAATCATTACCTGGCTGACCACCGTCCAAGCTGGCCAGTTGCGCTACATCCTGGTGGGTGTTGCGCTGATGCTGCTGATGATCTTCCGCCCGCAAGGCGTCTTCGGCAATAAGAAGGAGCTTGCTTTCGCATGAGTGAGACCAACGAAAACAACATTGACTACATGACCGATTCGCGGCCTATCGCCGTCGGGGAAAACACCCCCGGCTGCAAGAAGCGCGATCCCATTGTGGTGGCTGAGGACGTCACCCGTTCCTTCGGCGGCATCAACGCCGTGGACGTTGAATACCTCGAGATCCCGCGCCACAAGATCACCGCTTTGATCGGTCCCAATGGCGCAGGGAAGACCACGCTGTTCAACCTGCTCACTGGCTTTGACACTCCCAATACAGGTAAGTGGCAGTTTGAAGGCAACAGCCTGGCAGGGGTCTCCTCTTACAAGGTGGCCCGCATGGGCATGGTCCGCACCTTCCAGCTGACCAAGGTGATGGGCAAGCTGACCGTTATGGAGAACATGCGGCTCGGCGCGGCGAACCAGCCCGGCGAGCGACTCTCCAAAGCCCTGTTCAAGGGCATGTGGGGTGGACGCGAAAAGGAAATTACGGCCCAAGCCAACCTGCTGCTGGAAAAGTTCAAATTGGACGCCAAGAAGGACGACTACGCAGCATCCCTCTCCGGTGGCCAGCGGAAGCTCCTGGAGATGGCGCGTTCCTTGATGGTCAAGCCCAAACTGGTGATGCTCGATGAGCCCATGGCCGGCGTGAACCCGGCCCTGACGCAGTCGTTGCTGGACCACATCAAGAACCTCAAGGCGGAGGGCATGACCGTTCTGTTCGTCGAGCACGACATGAACATGGTCCGCCACATCGCCGACTGGGTAGTGGTCATGGCCGAAGGCAAGGTTGTTGCCGAAGGACCTCCGGGCGAGGTCATGAAGAACCCCGCTGTCATCGATGCCTACCTTGGTGCGCACCACGATGTGGACCTGGGCGACGCCGAAGGCATCAAGGAACTCGAGGCTGAACTGGAAGCTGACGAAGAGTCCGTGGTGGGAACCGAAGATGCAGGCATCCTGTCCGAAATCGAAGAAACCAAGAAGGAGGACGGGAAATGAGCAGCAGCATCAGCGAAATGCCCGCCTCGGCGGCCGCCCCGGCCGGTGATTCCGTAGTCAAGGTCACTAATCTCGTGGCCGGTTACATTCCCGGCGTCAACATCCTCAACGGCTGCAGCATTGAGGCCCGCAAGGGCGAACTCATTGGCATCATCGGGCCTAACGGCGCCGGTAAGTCCACGCTCCTGAAAGCCATGTTCGGTTTGGTGAAGGTCCACTCCGGCACAGTGGTGGTCCGGGGCCAGGACCTCACCGGGTTGAAGGCCAACAAGCTGGTTACCCAGGGCGTGGGCTTCGTGCCGCAAACCAACAATGTTTTTGCCACGCTGACCATTGAAGAGAACCTGCAAATGGGCATGTTCCAACGGCCCAAGGACTTCTCCGAACGCTTCGACTTTGTGACCAGCCTCTTCCCTGAACTGGGAAAGCGGCGCGCCCAGCGTGCAGGGTCCTTGTCCGGTGGTGAGCGCCAGATGGTGGCCATGGGCAGGGCACTAATGATGGACCCGGCCGTGCTGCTCCTTGACGAGCCGTCGGCAGGCCTCTCCCCCGTCAAACAGGACGAGACCTTCCTGCGTGTCCACGAGATCAACCGCGCCGGTGTTTCAGTGATCATGGTGGAACAGAATGCCCGCCGTTGTTTGCAGATTTGTGACCGCGGATACGTCCTGGACCAGGGCAAGGACGCGTACACCGGCACGGGGCGCGAGCTCATGAAGGACCCCAAGGTCATCCAGCTTTACTTGGGTACTCTGGCGGACGAGGTCTAGCTGCGTCAGCCCCGAAGGCCTGGTTCCGGTGTCGCTCCGGAGCCGGGCCTTCGGCGCGTCCAGGGACGTTCAGGAAAGCTCAGGGGCGTCCCTCAAATGTGGCGCTGGTGCTGTCCTTCGGCACCACCACATGCACCGCGTTGCGTTGAACAGTGAAGTCGGTGGGTGTCCCGGTGGTGATCTCGCCGTCGAGGTTCACCGGCAGTGGCGGGGTGGTCACCAGCCTGACCCTTTGGCTGGTGACATGGTGCACTCGCTCGTTCTCCACAAATTTGCCGTTCTTGAGCGAGCGAGCGATTTTTGCTTGCTCACGCAGGGGAGCCATCAGGATTGCGTAGATGTCCAGGGTGTGGTCATCAATCCCTGCGGTGGGAGAAACTGCATTGCCGCCGCCGTAGTAGCGTCCGTTCCCTACAGCCACCTGCAACAGGTTCTCCAGCTCCACAGGCTGATGGTCCCCCTCCGGGAACTCCAGACGGGCGTGGAATGGCTTGTGCTTGGCATAGGAGCGCACCGTAGCCACTCCGTAGGCCATGGGTCCAATGAGCCGCTTGAGACGCGGACTGAGGGCTTGGGTAACGGCTACGGACAGGCCGGCTGAAGCCACGTTGAGGAAGGGCTGCCCATTAGCCCGGCCGAGGTCTATATCCACTATTTTTCCCTCGGCGAGGGCTTTGCAGGCCTCACCCAGGTCCTTGGGGATCTCCAGCGTCCGGGCAAGATCGTTGGCGGTACCCAGTGGAAGCACACCCAACGCCACGTCCGTACCCGCCACCAGTCCTGCGGCGGAAGCAACCGTTCCGTCTCCTCCGCCCACCACCACAAGGTCATGCCCTCCAGTGACCGCCCGTTCCAAAGTCCGGTTGAGGTCCCCGGCCTCGTCCACCGTATACATGGCCGAAACCGGAAGCCCTGCCGCGTCCAGGCTCCGGACCACCAGCTCCCGGGCAGCAGAGCCTTTGCGTGAACCGGTATTGATGACCACCGCGATGGAGCGGGCTTCCCGGGTTAGCTTCATGTGGACATGGTAGGTCCACCGCCTGTGTGAAAGCTTTATTGAAGCTTGGGGAGACGCACAACGGGCCCCCTTCCTGGTGAGGAAGGGGGCCCGTCGCTAAAAGCGGCCTAGTTGGCGTTCAGCTTAGAGCTTGCCGAACTCTTCGCGGACCGGCTTGTAGGTGTTGTCGTCCTGGTATTCGTAGATACCGATGTATGCCTCGGTGGGGTCACCGGCATCGGAGAAGGTTACCGGACCGGACTGTCCGTCGTAGTCAATATCCTTGCCCTCGCGGAGCAAGGTGACACAGGACGGGAAGTTCGTGCACTTCTCGCCACCTTCAGAGACTTCCTTGAGCTTGGCTGCGATGTCCGTGCCCTTGGTGCTCTTGGCTGCCTCAGAGGCCAGCGCGATCAGATTCACGGCGTCGTAGGACTCACCTGCGTAGCTGTAATCCTTCAGCGCGGGATCGATTGCGAGGAGCTTCTTCTTGAAGTCGTCCTTGGCGAACGTACCGGGGATGGTTCCCTGTGCGCCCTTCATGGTTCCGGCTTGGAAGTCCTTGCTGTAGTCCGAGGTGTTGCCGTCAACCATGAACAGCTGCGTGGGCTTGACGCCCTTGCCGGTCATCAGCGGGACGATGCTCTTGGCTTGGTCGAAGGTAATCAGTGCGATTGCATCCGGCTTGGCTGCGAGGACCTTGTCCACCTGGCTGCTGAACTGCGAATCGCCCTCGTTGAAGAGCTCTTCAGCAACAACCTTGCCGCCGGCTGCCTCGAAGGCTTCCTTGACGTTCTTCTGCAGGCCGGTTCCGTAAGCGTCGTTGAGAACGATCATGCCAACGGTCTGGGCGCCACAGGTGGCCATGTAGTTGCCCAGGACCTTGCCCTGGAGCACATCGGAGGGTGCGGTGCGCCAGTAGAGGCCCTTGTCATCCCATGTGGTGAAGTCAGGCGAGGTGTTTGCCGGAGAGAAGTGGATGACGCCGGCGCCGGTGATCTGGTTGATGACCGTCTTGGAAACGCCGGACGAGGCCGCACCGATCACTGCGCTCACACCTTGGCCCAGCAGGGCCGTGGTGGACTGCGTGGCGATGTCCGTCTTGGTGTCGCCGGAGTCGCGGTGGGTTACTTCCACCGGCGCACCCAGAACGCCACCGGCGTCGTTGACTTCCTTGATACCGAGGTTGACGCCGGCAATTTCGGGCGGGCCAAGGAACGCCAGCGACCCCGTTGTCGGCAGGAGCGATCCAAGCTTAAGCGGCGTAGCCGTCGTTGTGGTCGAGGGAGGTACTGGTCCCGTGTTGGTGGCAGCCTGGCTGTTGCCGGCTCCCGCCCCGCCGCTCGGTGCCGGGCAGGCGATACCTGCCGCGGCGGCGGAAGAAGACCCAGTCTGGGTGGGCGTCGAAGACCCACCACAAGCTGTGGCCAAGAGAGCGACCCCAATGCCAAGCGCTGTTAGCTTGGCGGCTCGGGGCGCCGCTGGGGAAAGATCAAACATGCGTTGTCTCCTCGATCGAAAGGTGCGAACTGCCTTTGATGCGATTACTCAGGTGTTCCTGATTAGGACTCAAACTAGTGCAATTACCCCCGGAACATAAGTGATTCAGGTCACATCCCTATAACACTCGTTGCCTGTGGGGAATCTCCGAGGTGGCTGGGAAAATGCGCTGAGGAGAAGAACGATGCACTGGAAGGGAGAAAGAGCTCTCACCTTGCCGCTGTGCCCCAGGTGGGACTCGAACCCACAACACGCGGATTTTAAGTCCGCTGCCTCTGCCAATTGGGCTACTGGGGCGCCCGGACCATGGTATCTCAGCTAGAGCCTGTTGAATGGCGCGGCGTAGCGGAAGGTGCCGCTGGCGTCGTCGGGCCACCCCGGAAGGGCCAACAACTGGAAGTGGTCTCCCCACGCAGCCTCGGGCGGTTCAACGCCTAACGACGTAGCCGGAACATAGCCGAAACGCGGGTAATACAGTGGGCTGCCAAGCAAAGCGATCCCGGGCTCTCCAAGGGCCGTGGCGCGTGCCGCCGTTTCGCGCATCAACGCAGAACCCACTCCACGCCGCTGGAACGGTGGAAGCACGCCTATAGGGCCCAGTGCAAGGAGCTCCAGCTGGTCCACCCAGCCCCTGGTGCTGATGGCGTGCCCCACTATCTCCCCACCCATCTCAGCTACGATGCTGAGCTCCGGAATGTATTCGCTGCACTCAAAGAGCTCCTTCAGGAGCCCCACCTCAATGGGCGTACCTTCAACAGGTTCGCCGGTCACCGGTGAGACGGAAAAGGCCCGCGCAGTGAGTTCCAGGATCTCGGCCCGGTCCTCGGGCTGTTCGGAGCGCAGGACCACGCCGCGTGCCAGAAGCCTCAGCACATCCATGGCCCTGCCCGCGTCCGCCGATGGCACCAGGAGGTGATCGTGGTGGAACCCGGCAAGGACATTGCAGCTGATGCCCGCGTGCGTCAGCGCCGCGCTGACCGCTGCGGTCAGGCCCACGGCCTCCAGTGCCGAATGGACCTGCAGTGTGATCCAGGTGGCCACGAAATCGTAGCTAAGGCCCAACGAGTCCGCTTCGTCGCGGTGAAGGACAACAGTCAGGCCCTCAGCCTCCCGAACGGCCGCCTCGATGCCGCCCTCCAATGGCCGGCCGTGCGGCCACAGGGCGTACACGTACTCGCCGTCACGGGCTACGGGATGAAGGGATTCCAGGAGGGTCTTCAGATCGGTTTCACCGGACATGAAGACAGTCTAGGGGCAGCCGTGCAGCGGCACTTCTTAAAACGCAGACGGTTAAACGCCGACGGCGGCCACCCCCTCAAGGGGACGGCCGCCGTCGAGCGTGTACTACTTGGCGTCAGCAGTTACCGGAGTCTTGACTTCCTGGGCAACCGGCTTGGCTTCCACCGGTGCCGGAGCGGCAGCGGGCTTGGGAGCCGGAGTAGCCGCAGCCACGAAGGCACCGCGCGGGTTGTCCAGGTCCATCAGCTGCGTGGTGTCGCGGCCTGCGAAGAAGGCCAGGATCCAACCGAAGATCACACGGAACTTGCGCTCCACCGTGGGCATGGCCATGCCGTGGTAACCACGGTGTGCCAGCCAGGCGAGGCCGCCCTTGAGGCCGATGCGGCCGAGCAGGTTGATGTTGGCAACACCCTTCCACTCGCCGAATCCGGCTACGGCACCGAGGTTCTTGTGCTTGTAGTCGTGCAGCGGCTTGTCCCAGCGGGAAGCCCAGAGGTTCTTTGCGAGCTTCTTTGCCTGACGAAGTGCGTGCTGGGCGTTGGGGACGCAGGTGCCGTCCGGCAGGCCCTTGCCCGTGAGGTCCGGAACGGCGGCGATGTCGCCGGCGGCCCAGGCGTTCTCCACAATGCCTTCATCGCCGGCGATGCGGAGGTCCGGGAGGACGCGAACGCGGCCACGCGGTTCCAGCGGGAAGTCGGTGGAACGGATCATCGGGTTGGCCTGCACACCGGCAGCCCACACCAGGGTGTCTGCTTCAACTTCGCCGGCAGAGGTCTTGTCAGGGAGGTTGATCAGCTTGAGGTTGCCCTCGGCGCTGTCCAGGGAAGTGTTCAGGAGTACTTCGATGCCGCGGCTGCGGAGGTGCTCCACAACCCATTCGGCCTGCGAAGCGGTGACCTCGGGCATGATGCGGCCCATGGCTTCGACCAGGATGAAGCGGACTTCCTCCTGGCGGATGCGCGGGTTGTTCCGCACAGCTGCGCGGGCGAGGTCTTCCATTTCGGTGAGGCATTCGATGCCGGCAAAACCGCCACCGACAACTACGAAGGTCAGTGCCTTGGCGCGTTCTGCGGGGTCAGTCATGGTGGAAGCGGATTCAATACGCTCCAGCACCTTGTTGCGCAGTGCAACGGCTTCTTCGATGGTCTTCAGGCCGATGCCCTTGTCCGCAAGGCCCTTGATGGGGAATGTGCGGGTGATGGCGCCGGCTGCGATCACGACGTCGAAGTACGGGATCTCGAAGTTTTCGCCGCCATCGGAGGGGGCGATCACCGCGGTGCGGTTTGCGTGGTCGATGCTGGTGACGCGGCCCTGGATGAGCTCAGTCTGCTTGAGGTGCTGACGGTGGGAGACGACGGCGTGGCGTGCCTCGATGTTGCCGCCGGCAACTTCCGGAAGGAAGGGCTGGTAGGTCATGTACGGCAGTGGATCAACGACGGTGACGATTCCGCCTGCGTTCGCGATCTTCTTCTGCAGTTTGAGTGCTACGTACAGGCCGACGTAACCGCCGCCGACGACGAGAACCCGGGGACGGTCAATGAGCTCTGGGGTGGTTGCCATGATTCCAGAGTACAGCACTTTGTGAAAATCTTCACTAACTACGTCCGGGTGGGTGGATCCACCTTTACAAGGGCACCCGTTTCGGCCTCTTCGGGCACTGCGGGCGGGTTCTTTGAGACCCTTCGCAACTGGATCGCCGCACCTGAGACCAAGGCAATGAACAGGGCGCCAAAACCAAGCACGACGGCGGCAGGAAGGGCGTCGTCCATGGTGGCCGGCGTCTTCGCTACGGGAACAGTCGGATCGGCCAGCGTGGGTGCGGCACTGGTGGGGCTTGCCACGGGCGCCGGCTCGGGCTCGCTGAAGACACCACGCCGGTGGACGCGGATCCAGTCCCCGATGGAACCCAGCGGGTTAGTGCTGGTGACGGGTACGTCATTCTTCAACGCGGCTTCGGCGTTAAGGATGCCGTAGCCGTAAATTGGGTCCTTGCCGGGAGCGCCGGCGTCCTTGGCAGTGCTGACGATCCTGTTGATGACCTGGGTAGCGCTCATTTCCGGCCACTTGGAACGGATCAGTGCCGCCACACCCGACACGATGGGGGCCGCTCCGGACGTCCCAGCCCACTCGGCATAGGAACCTCCGGGGATGCCGCCCACCAGCTTTTCGGCCGGGGCAGCCACTCCAATGCTGATGCCCTGGGACGAGGAGTCAACGCTGGCGCGGCCCTCGCCATCAAGGCCTGCCACGGTGAGGACACCAGGAATGGTGGCCGGGGCGCCAACTTGAATATTGCCTCCAACGCGGTTTCCGGCGGCGGCAACAATCACCACGTCCTTCTGCTCCGCGTAAAGGAACGCTGCATCCCAGCTCTGCGGCCAATCCGGCGAGGTACTGCCCAGGGAAATGTTGATGACCTTGGCACCGTTGTCCACGGCCCAGCGGACGGCCTCCGGTATCTGCTCCTGGTCTGTCTTGCCGCCGGGGTTGGGTGAACCCAGCCAGGTTGAGATGGCCAGAATCTCCGCTTCGGGCGCAACCCCGGTGATGCCGTCCGGTCCCCCGGCAGGCGGAGTGGTTGGCGGCGGAGGCGGTGGGGCAGGTGACGCCGAAGCGGACGCTGAGGGCGACGGGGGCGGCGTGGGTGTTGTGTGGCCCCGCCCGGCCAGCATGGTGGCCACCAATGTGCCGTGCTCGGTGTTGGCACCGATGCTTTTTTGTCCGTTCGGAGCCCCGGCATTGGAGACGTCCGTTCCCCCGACCACAACTCCCTTGAGGTCCGGGTGGCTTCCGTCAACACCGCTATCGATGATGGCTACCTTGACTCCAGCACCCTTGGACACCTGCCAGGCGTTGATGACTCCAGATTCCTTGAGCCAGTACTCCTTGTCCCGCCACGCGTCAGCGTTGGCCGCCGGAGCCGACAACAGCGCACCGGCCAGCGTCGCACCGGCCAGCATGGTGGCAAGCGCAGCTGACAGGGCGCGCCGGTGCCGCTGTGTCATCGGCTGTCCCGGATACTCAGGGCGATGCCGTCCAGGATGTCATGTTCGCTGGAGACGGCCGCTTGGATGGTTCCTTGGCTGACAGTCGCCAAACGGTCCAGGATCCGGCGCCACACCAACGCTCCGGCGCCGATAACGTCCACGCGGCCCGGATGCATGTAGGGAAGCGCCGCGCGCTCGTCCCGGGTCATTTCCAGCAGGTTGGTGCACGCATCGGTGATGGTTTCCAGGTCCAGCGACGCACCGTGGATCCGGTTGGGCTGGTATTCGTCCAGGCCCAGCGCGTGCGCGGTGATGGTGGTGATGGAACCGGCAACGCCCACCACTGCCGTGGCGCGGGCCAGCGGTACCGTCTGCGCGGCAAGATCAAACGCGGCATCGACGTCGGCCTCCGCTGCGGCGATTTGCGCAGCGGTGGGCGGATCGCTGCGAAGGTGACGTTCGGTGAGCCGCACGCAGCCGATGTCCACGGAGCGTGCTGCGATGACGCCAGTGGAGTCGCCCAGAACGAACTCAGTGCTGCCGCCACCGAGGTCCACCACCAAGATTGGGTCCGCCCCCGTGGCCGGCAGGACACTGCTGGCCCCGGCGAAGGACAGCGCAGCTTCCTCGTCACCGGAAATGACCTCTGGCTCAACGCCCAGGAGCTCCCGTATGCCGTCCACAAAGACCTGCCGGTTGCGGGCGTCACGCGTGGCGGACGTCGCTGCGAAGCGGATACGCCCTGCACCGTGCTCCGTGATGAGTTCCGCGTAGTCACGTGTCGCAGCGAAGGTGCGTTCCAGGGCCTCAGGGGCCAGTTCACCCGTAGCATCGACGCCTTGGCCCAGCCTGACCACCCGCATTTCACGCACGACGTCCGTCAGGGGACCCGTCGCAGCGTTCTCTGATGCCGCAGAAGCATCAGCAATGAGGAGGCGGATGGAGTTGGTTCCGCAGTCAATGGCAGCAACGCGGCTCATGCAGTACCTTCCTGCTCGCCGTGGGATTCGCTCTTGGATTTCCGCACGGGCGCGGGACGCCCCACGATGTCCGGCAGTCCTTGCGGACCATGGCGGCTCAAGTCCCGCGAAGGGGCCTCGCCGGCTGTGTCCCAGGCGCCATCGCAATAACAGCGGTCCTTGGTCCACCACTCGGTGATCGAGGCCAGTGCCTCGTCCCCCAGCGGGTTGACGCCCGGTCCGGCAGCCAACGAGTGACCCACCAGGACATGGAGGCATTTCACGCGGGTGGGCATGCCGCCCGCGGAAATGCCGTCGATCTCCGGCACCGCTCCGGTGCCGGAGCGGCCGGCGATCTCGTTGCGGGCCTGGAGGTAGGCATCATGGGCGCCACGGTAGGCACCGGCCAGTTCCTGATCGGCGGTCAAACGCTCATTCATCTCGTTCATCAGCCCACCAGCTTCAAGCCGCGACACCGCGGAAGTAATGACGGGGTGGGTGAGGTAGAACGTTGTGGGGAAAGGTGTTCCGTTGCTGAGCCTGGGGGCCGTAGCCGCCACCAAGGGGTTCCCGCAGACGCACCTGGCCGGGATCTCCACAACATCCCGGACCGGCCTGCCCAATTGGCGGCTCAGGACCTCGAGATCGTGTGCTGATGGCTGGCGGGATTCCTGCGGCACGGCTGCCGTGTTCTGTTCCACTTGCGCTGCCAACCTTCCTGCCCCTTTTTGTCACGTCCCATGCGGACACGACGGCGGCGGGCACCGCGTCTAGTCAGTTGCCGATCGTCTGATTGACTCCCAGAGAGCATCCACCCAGGGCAGATTCTCCGGGTTGGCCGACGATCCGGAGCCGGTGCGGCCACCCGGTGTGCCGGCGGCTTCTTCTCCCCCAAACACCCAGTAACCTGTTTCACCCGGCATAACCATGTTAATGCGGTCCCGGGCCTGTTGTTTCACGTAGTTGGGGTCCTGCCACCGGGATAGCTGTTTGTTCAGCTCAGTTTGTTCAGCCTTCCGCCCGGCAATTTCTGCCTCCAGCGCGGAAATTTCGGCACGTTTCTCCAGGAAAATCTTCACGGTGGGGGCCAGCAGGATAGTGATGGCAATCATCACCACGGCCAGCGCAAGCATCCGGCCGGAGAATGCTTTTGCCGGTACGGGATCGAGGTCGCGGTCTTCCTTGGCAGGGCCCGACTTTCCGGAGCCCTGGTCCTTGCCCGGAGATTTAGTGTCCACACCCTTGGATGTAGTCCCCATTGGCTTCCTGCCGGCGGAGTTCTTGCCGGCGCCGGGGGCTTTGCTACCCACCGCGGGAGTCGATGCGTTCGACGGTGCACGCTCGCCGCCAAACTCGGCCTTGATGACCTGCGCGCCCTTGGATCCAGCCTGGGATCCCTTGCCGGACGCGACGTGGGAGCTTGCGCCTTCCCCGGACGGGCGGGAACCACTGGCGGATGGGCTACCACCGGAAGGTTGGCTACCACCGGGAGCTTGGCTGCCACCGGCGGGGCGGCTGCGGCTGGGCGTGCTGCCAAGGGCGTCGGCCCTGGGTACCTTTGGACGACGGGTGGCCATGACACTCCTGTAATGCCCGGTGCTTGCCTGGCGGGTTGCTGCGCTTGCTGTTGCTGACCTGGCCCGCGTTAAGCAGAACCGGAGTTAAACAGAACCGGCGGCCATGGTCTTTCCACCATAGCCACCGGTTAGCTGTTTTCGCTGAAGGCTAGCCCTTGAAACGCGGGAACGCACTGCGGCCGGCGTAGCGTGCGGCGTCGTCGAGTTCTTCTTCGATGCGGAGCAGCTGGTTGTACTTGGCCACGCGCTCGGAGCGGGCCGGGGCACCGGTCTTGATCTGGCCCGCGTTGGTGGCAACCGCGATGTCAGCAATGGTGGTGTCCTCGGTTTCGCCGGAGCGGTGCGAGGTGATGGTGGTGTAACCGGAGCGCTGGGCCAGGGACACGGCGTCGAGCGTTTCGGTCAGGGAACCGATCTGGTTGACCTTGACCAGCAGGGAGTTGGCCGTGGCGGCGTCGATGCCCTGCTGCAGGCGGACCGGGTTGGTGACGAAGAGGTCATCGCCCACCAGCTGAACCTTGTCACCGATGGTGTCGGTGAGGGTCTTCCAGCCTTCCCAGTCGTTCTCATCCAGCGGGTCTTCGATGGAAACCAGCGGGTAGTCGGCAACGAGCTCAGCGTAGTAGGCGCTCATCTCGGTGGCGGAAAGTGCCTTGCCTTCGAACTGGTAGGCACCGTCCTTGTAGAACTCGGAGGATGCAACGTCCAGCGCAAGGGCGATGTCCGTTCCCGGGGTGTAGCCGGCGTTCTTGATGGCTTCGGTGATCAGGTCCAGTGCAGCGCGGTTGGACGGCAGGTTGGGGGCGAAACCACCTTCGTCGCCGAGGCCGGTGGAGAGGCCCTTTTCCTGAAGGACAGCCTTGAGGTTGTGGTAAACCTCAACGCCCCAGCGCAGGCCTTCGGAGAAGGTCTCGGCACCGATCGGGGCGATCATGAATTCCTGGATGTCCACATCGGAGTCGGCGTGCGAGCCGCCGTTGAGGATGTTCATCAGCGGAACGGGCAGCACGTGGGCGTTCGGGCCACCCAGGTACTTGTACAGCGGAAGGTCAGCAGAAGCTGCAGCAGCGTTGGCAACGGCCAGGGAGACACCCAGGATGGCGTTGGCGCCGAGCTTGCCCTTGTTGGGGGTGCCGTCCAGGTCGATCATGGCCTGGTCGATGCTGCGCTGGTCGGTGGCGTCGAAACCAATCAGGGCCGGGGAGATCTCGTCGATGACGGCGTCAACAGCCTTCTGGACACCCTTGCCGAGGTAACGGCCTTTGTCGCCATCGCGGAGTTCAACGGCTTCGTGCTCGCCGGTGGAGGCACCGGAAGGAACTGCTGCGCGGCCGATCTGGCCGTCGGAGAGCAGGACCTCAACTTCTACGGTCGGGTTTCCGCGGGAATCAAGGATCTCGCGTGCGTGGATGGCATCGATAAGCGCCATGGATGTGCTCCTTATGGGCAAATTACAGGAATGAGGAGGGAAATTCTCAACGTCCTCGTCGCTACTAGCGTAGTCCAGAGTGGCTTAGGTTACGGCACGGCTTCCAACTGTTCACGTCATGAAGGCCGCGCCTGGGTGTTCTGAAACGATCGAACAGCGGCACGGAGGGCCCGTTCGGCGTCGAGTCCTTGCTCCCGGGCGCCGGCAACGACGGCGAGCAGCAACGCGCCGAGCTCCTCTTCCGAGTCCGGGACGACAGGAAGTACGACGTCGGCCGAGCGGGTTCTGGTGTCAACCGGCAGAACTGCGCGGGCCGCCCGGTCCAGGGACTTCTGCGCCGCTGCCAACGCAGGAAGGTGCGGCGGGATGCCTTCGAAGGGATCTTTCCGCTCCGGCTTCTCGGCGCGTTTGGCGGCGTCCCACTTGATGATGATTTCCTCCACGCTGGCCGGAAAACTGTCCTGCAGGGATCCGTCGGCTTTGAAGACGTGCTGATTTCGCCGGACCATCTTGGCGTTGATTTCCCGGGCTACGTCCTCGAAGTCAAAACTGCCGCGCTCCTCGGCGAGCCGGGCGTGAAGTACTACTTGAAGCAGCACATCGCCCAGCTCGCCGCGGAGCTCGTGGTCCCTGTCGAGGGAGTCGCCGGCCTCAATCGAGTCCACCACTTCATAGGCTTCCTCGATCAAGTACTCAACCAGCGATTCGTGGGTCAGCGCACCCATCCAAGGGCAGTGCTCACGCAGGGCGGCAACGGTCCCCAGCAGCTCCGCCAGGCCGTTGTTAGCCGAGATTGGCGTAGGCATCGTTGATGTACTCAACCAAGGCTTCGCGCTCGTCCAAGGGCAGGAAAGCTGCTTCTGCGGCGTTGAGCGTCAGTTCGAGCAGGTCATCGAGGTCGTAATCGAAAGTTTCCACCAGGAGCTCAAACTCATCCGTCAGGGTCACACCGCTCATGAGGCGGTTGTCCGTGTTGATGGTGACGTTGAAGCCCAGCTGGAAGAGCATGTCCACCGGGTGGCTTTCAATGCCCTCGCCAAAGCCGGAAATGGCACCGGTCTGGAGGTTGGAGGAAGGGCAAATTTCCAAGGCAATTCCGCGGTCACGGACCCAAGCGGCCACGCTGCCGATAGTCACCATGCCGATGGTGTCCTCGCCGTCGTCGTCGGAGTTGTCCTCGAACTCCACCGAGATGTCCTCGGCGATCCGCACACCGTGGCCCAGGCGCAAGGCGCGCCCATCCACCAGGGCGGACTGGATGCTGTCCAATCCGGCGGCCTCACCGGCGTGGACTGTGGCCGGGAAGTTGTTCTCTGCCAGGTAGGTGAACGCGTCCTTGAAGCGGGAGGGCAGGAAGCCGTCCTCAGCGCCTGCAATGTCGAAGCCGACGGCGCCGTTGGCGCGGTGGCGGACAGCGAGCTCGGCGATTTCCTGACCGCGGTCGGCGTGCCGCATGGCAGTGATGAGCTGCCCTACCTGGATCTGCTGGCCGCGTTCTTCAGCGGATTCCATGCCTGCCTCGAGGCCGGTCTGCACCGCTTCCACAACCTCGTCCAAGGTCAGGCCCTGCTGCAGGTGCTGTTCAGGTGCCCAGCGGACTTCGCCGTACACCACGCCGTCCTCGGCCAGGTCTTCCACGAACTCCTTGGCGACCCGGAACAGGCCTTCCTTGGTCTGCATGACGGCCACGGTGTGGTCGAACGTTTCGAGGTAGCGAACCAGCGAACCGGAGTCGGCGGATTCACGGAACCATTCGCCCAGTGCCACAGGATCAGTGGAGGGCAGGGTGTGGCCGGCGGCTTCGGCCAGCTCGATGATGGTGGCCGGGCGAAGTCCTCCGTCCAGGTGATCGTGGAGGGAAACCTTGGGCAGGGACTTCAAATCGAAATCAAGGGCAGGGGCAGCGTCAAGAATAGGCTCAGTCACGTACTAACTGTAGGGGGACGGCAGATGCTTAGCCAGCGGGTTTGGAGAGGTCGACGCCGGCGGCCGCCTTTTGCGACAAATCCGACGGTTCTGCTGCGGGTACCGCAGCCTCTGCAGCCGCTTCACGGGCGGCGTCCTTCTTCTCAAGGTACTTGTGCCACCAACGCAGGGCGTGATCGACAACAATTCCCAGGATCACGGCAAACGCGACGGCGATCCCCACGCCCAGCAATGGATTGTTGTGGACCCATTGACCCGCCAGCAAGCCAATGCCGATGGAATACGCAACCCAGGTGATGCACGCGAAAGCGTCCAGCCAGAAGAAAGTGCGGTGGCGGAAACCGGTTTGTCCGGCAACGTAGTTCACAGCTACGCGACCCCAAGGGATGTACCGGGCCGTGAAGATAAGGACCGCGCCGCGCTTGTCCAACTCGTACTGCGCCCAGGCGAACATCTTCTGGACTTTGGGCCTGCGCATCCACTTCCAGCGGGTGAGGCCGATTTTCCGGCCCAGCATGTAGGCCATATTGTCCCCGGCCATGGCGCCCACCAGTGCGGTGGCTCCCAGGATCCAGAGGTTGGGTTCTCCGCTGTGAAGGGACAGCGCCGAGAGGCCAACAATGGCTGTTTCGCTGGGAAGGATGGTGGCAAATCCGTCAATGAAGAAGAAGACCAGGAGTACCGGGTATATCCAGGGCTGCCCGGCTGCATGCTCGAGCATTTGGTTCAAAAACTCCACGCGACGGTAGCTCCTAGACGAATATGACTTGACGATGTGACCGAAGTCGCTCTAGTGTCCCACGGCCGGGACGTCGTTCGCTACGTCCCAGCCAAGGGATCACACGCTTAACGCTATAGGTGCTGATAAGGTGCCGTCGTCAACCGCCGGGCTGATCTTCGAGGTCCTGAAGCGTCATACCGTGGGTGGAGTCGGGGCATCTTCCTCCGGGATGTTTTTGCCGTCCAAGGGAACCGATCCCCGGACTTTACTGATGATCCGATCAATGATGATTCCCAGGATCACGGCCACAACGATCGCTATGACGGCGCCCAGCAGATGGTTGTCCTCGAACCAGACACCAAAGAAGTAGCCAAGGATCACCGAATACGTGGCCCAGAGGACGGCGGACATGGCAGTGAGGGCCACGAAGCGTCGGTGGTGGAAATGCGTGGCGCCGGCTGTCAGGTTCACAGCCACCCTGCCAATGGGGATGAAGCGGGCCACCATGATGAGCGAGGCCGACCGCCGTCGAAGTTCCTTGCCTGCCCAACGGAAGGCGCCCTGCATCCGCTGCGTGCGCATCCAACGCCAGCGCTGGATGCCGATGCGTCGGCCGATGATATACGCAATGTTGTCGCCGGAGAACGCTCCCAAGGCTGCCATCAAACCCAGCAGCCACACGTTGGGCGAGCCGCTGCTTCCGGAGACGGCGCTCAGGCCCACCACCACGGATTCGCTGGGGATGGGCGGGAAGAAGCCATCTATCACGCAGCAGGCCAGCACCAGGAACAACACCCATGGCTGCTCGGCTGCTGCGAGGATGAAATCGTTGATGCCCTGCACGGTTTCCTTACGGTAGCCGGCTCCCCCACAGGCGCCGGATGACTGGTGTTCCGGGCTGTTCCGTGGGGAACAGCCCGGAACACTTAAGCCTAGGCGATGCGGTCGATGATGAGCTGATGCGCCGGGCGTGAACCCTCGGGCGCGATCACCACGGCGTCCTGCAGCGCTTCCTTGGCCCGTGCGAACTTCTCCGGGGTGTCCGTCAGGAGCGTCATCAAGGGCTCTCCCGCACGGACCAGCGCACCGGGCTTGGCGTGCATCCGCACTCCCGCGCCGGCCTGCACCTGGTCTTCCTTGCGGGCACGGCCGGCGCCGAGGCGCCAGGCGGCGACACCGACGGAAAGCGCATCCAGTTCCACCAGGACACCGTCTGCGGGTGCGTAAATAACCTCGGATTCCCTGGCCATGGGCAGAGCGGCCCGGGGATCTCCCCCTTGTGCTTCGATCATCCGGTTCCAGACGTCCATGGCACGGCCGTCCTTCAAAGCAGCTGCGGGGTCGGCGTCGTGGATGCCGGCACCGGCCAGCATCTCCTCGGCCAAGCGGACGGTCAGTTCGACGACATCTTCCGGACCCCCGCCGGCAAGGACCTCCACCGATTCCTCCACTTCGATCGCGTTTCCCGCGGTCAATCCCAACGGCGTGGACATATCCGTCATCAGAGCGACAGTGTGCACACCTGCGTCCTTGCCCAGGGCCACCATGGTCTCGGCAAGTTCCCGGGCACGGGCTTCGTCCTTCATGAACGCTCCCGAACCCACCTTGACGTCCAGCACCAGGGAGCCCGTTCCTTCGGCGATCTTCTTGCTCATGATCGAGGAAGCGATGAGCGGGATGGCTTCAACAGTTCCGGTGACATCACGCAAGGCATAGAGCTTCTTGTCCGCCGGAGCCAGCCCCGAACCTGCCGCACAAATGACCGCACCCACGTCCTGGAGCTGGGCCATGATTTCGTCGTTGCTCAGGTTGGCCCTCCACCCGGGAATGGCTTCAAGCTTGTCCAGTGTGCCGCCCGTGTGGCCCAGTCCGCGGCCCGAGAGCTGCGGGACCGCCACGCCAAAAACGGCTACCAGCGGGGCCAGCGGAAGGGTGATCTTATCCCCCACCCCACCGGTGGAGTGTTTGTCGCTGGTAGCCTTCCGGCCGCCGTCGGGCGTTGTCAGCGACGAAAAGTCCATCCGCTCGCCCGAGGCGATCATGGCGGAAGTCCAGCGGGAAATCTCACCACGGTCCATGCCGTTGAGCAGAATGGCCATGTTCAGTGCCGCCATCTGTTCCTCGGCGATCACCCCGCGGGTGTACGCGTCTATGGTCCAGTCGATCTGCTCGGGAGTGAGCGTGCCCTTGTCGCGCTTGATGGAAATGATCTGGACGGCGTCGAAGGCTTCGGTGCTGGTCACGTGGTTTCCTCCAGATGTTCAGGACCAAACGCATCAGGCAGCACCTGGTCCATGGATTTGATTCCCTGAGTTGTCATGAGCTGCATTCCGGGTGCCCTGAATTCGTAGAGCAACTGGCGGCAGCGCCCGCACGGCATGAGGATATTTCCTTGACCGTCCACGCAATAAAACGCGGCGATCCTGCCCCCGCCTGTCATGTGAAGCTGGCCCACCAGTGCGCATTCGGCACACAGGGTCAGGCCGTAGCTGGCGTTCTCCACGTTGCAGCCACTGACGATCCGGCCATCCTCGGTGAGGGCCGCAGCCCCCACCGGGAACTTCGAGTAGGGCGCGTAGGCGTTCTTCATGGCCTGCTGGGCTGCCGCCTCCAGCGTCTGCCAGTCAATATCATTTGCCGGCATCGTCAACCCTTCACGTACGGTATACCGCTCGCGGCCGGTGGCCGTGACTTACCCACCAAACCCGCGACGGCGAAGATGGTCACCAAGTACGGCAGCATGGCCATGAACTGGCTCGGAACCGGGGTACCAATGATGCCAAGGATCGACTGCAGGTTGTAGGCGAAGCCGAACAACAGCGAGGCCAGGAAGGCGCCGATCGGATTCCAACGGCCAAAGATCAGGGCCGCCAAGGCAATGAAGCCGCGGCCACCGGAAATGTCCTTGGTGAAAGAGTCGATGGTCACCAGGGTGAACACGGCACCACCGATTCCCGCGATGGCACCGCCCAAGGTGACGTTCCAGAAGCGGGTTGCATTGACGTTGATGCCCAAGGTGTCCGCAGCCTGCGGGTGTTCGCCCACGGCGCGGACACGCAGTCCCCAGCGGGTCTTGAACAAACCGAACCACACCACGGCCACGGCAATGTACATGAGGTAACCAGCGATGGACTGCTCGAAGAGGATGGGCCCGATAATGGGGATGTCCGAAAGCAGCGGGATCGGCAGGATATCCAGACGTCCCGGGGTGTTGAACTGTTCCTTGTTGGGCACCATCAAGGTCCCATACAGGAAGCCGGTCAGGCCCGATACCAGCACATTGAGGACCACGCCCACGATGATCTGGTTGACCAGGTACTTGATGCTGAAAACAGCAAGGACCATGGACACGGCAGCACCGGCAGCAGCTGCTGCGATCAGCCCGATGTAAGGGCTTCCCGTCATGGTGGCCACCAGCGCGGCGGTGAAGGCACCACCCAAAAGCTGGCCTTCAATGGCGATGTTCACCACGCCCACACGTTCACAGAGCACGCCTGAGAGGGAACCGAAAACCAAAGGCACCGCCAGCGTTACTGAACCGGCAACGAGGCCGGCCAACGAGATGGAGGGTTGGCGTGCGCCTGCCACGATCCAGACGAGCAGTGCAAAGACAAAGACCACGGCGAACGCTATGGGCAGCCACTTGGGTGACCGCTCCCCCTGGGTCCAGAGGTAAATCGAGTAGGCGGCCATGGCCAGGAGCAGAATGCCGAAGACGATCCCGCCCACCTGGCCGGGAATCATGAGAGCCGGCACAGCGACGGCGTCCCCGGCGTCGCTGATTTTCATCTCGGCGGTTTGGTCCGAGCCCAGGAAGCCGAAGAAGACCAGGGCTACAAGGGCCAGGATGCCCAAGGACAAGGGGACCTTCATGGAAGGCCTGAAGGAGGGCAAAGTGGTGGATCCCGGCTTCGGAGCGGTGGTTGTCGCGCTCATTTGGCACCTCCGGAGGCGTTGGCGAGGGCAGCCTTGGGAGCCGCTTTGGGTGTCTTGTTCTTCTTCTTGGGCTCAAGGCGGAAGATGGACCTGATCAGTGGCGGTGCTGCGATGAAGAGGACAATCAGGGACTGGACCACCAGCACGATGTCGATGGGTGTTCCGGTCTGGATCTGCATCTGCACCGCGCCAGCACGGAAGGCACCGAACAGCAGGCCGGCGAAGAATGTGCCCCACGGCGTACTGCGGCCCAGCAACGCAACAGTGATCGCGTCAAAACCGATCTGGGCAGCGACGCCACCGGTCAGCACCTTCTCGGTACCGGCCACCTGGGCGATGCCACCAAACGCGGCAAGCGCACCTGCCATGGCCATGACAAGGATGGTGGCGCGGGATACCTTCACGCCAGCCGTCCGCGCTGCGATGGGGTTCGCCCCTACGGCGCGGAATTCGAAGCCGATGGTGGATCGGTTCAGCAGCCACCACACGCCAAAGGTCAGCGCAATGGCTATCAGGAAGCCAAGGTGGAGCCGGGATCCCGGAATGAGGACGGGGTAGGTGGCGGACTCGTCCAGGCGGGGCGAGATGGGGCTGTTGTCCCCGGGCCGCCGGAACGCAGCCGTGTTCAGGAGGAAGTCCAGCAGGAACAGGGCCACGTAGTTCAGCATGATGGTCACGATCACCTCGTGCGCACCGGTCCTGGCCTTGAGGATTCCGACGATTGCGCCCCAGAGTGCACCGCCCAGGACGCCCATGATGATGACCACCAGCAGGTGCAGCCCGAACGGCAGGTGCCAGGCGAACCCGACATACGCCGCGAGGGTTGCACTGATGATGATCTGGCCTTGGGCGCCGATGTTGAACAGGCCGGCACGGAAGGCCAGGGCAACACCCAGCCCCGCGCAAATGAGGGGTGTAGCCACCGTCATGGTTTCGAGCAGGGGCTGCAGTCCCTGCCGGGGGTTGAAGACCGAGCCCTGGAAGAGCGCAACGTAGCTCTCGGTCATGGCTGACCACAACGCACTGAGGAAGTCCGTGGGCCTCGCGAACAAGTAGCCCGCGGTCTTGGCGACCTGCGCATCCGTGCTGGCGATCAGCAGGCCACCCAGGAACAGCGCCACGATGACCGCAAGGACGGAGACGAATCCGTTCCCCATGACGATCCGGCGGACTACGCTGCCCTGGTGCGTACCAGCGTCCCCGCTTTGGGAGGACACCGGCACGATGGAGGGCTCCATCGCGCCCCCTGCGGTATCGAGTGAGACATCTGCGGCCCGGAGATCAGCGGTGGATTGGTCCTCAGCTGGCTGGGCCGGTTTTTGCTCGTTGCTGGACTGGTTGTTCTCAGTCATCGGAGCCTCCTTCAGGGCCGACGCCGGCCATCATCAAGCCAAGGGTGTCGCGGGGCGTTCCACCCGGGACGATGCCCACGAGTTTGCCCTTGTAGAGCACTGCAATCCGGTCGGCGAGTTCAACCACTTCATCAAGCTCAGTGGAGACGATCATGACCGGCGTTCCGACGTCGCGCTCGGCCACGATGCGCTTATGCAGGAATTCGATGGACCCTACGTCCACGCCGCGGGTCGGTTGGCTGGCAATGAACAACCGCAGTGGCCTGGACAGTTCACGGGCCATCACCACTTTCTGCTGGTTGCCACCGGACAACGTTCCCGCAGCAGCTCCGGCAGAGGGAGTGCGGATGTCGAACTCGTCGATTTTTGCCTTGGCGTTTTCCATCACCTTGGCAGGTTTCATGCCAATTCCGCTGGCAAAAGGTGCCTGGTCGTAGAGGTCCAGGATCAGGTTCTCTGCCACCGAGAAAGGACCCACCAGTCCATCGACGGTTCGGTCTTCCGGGACGAAACCCACGCCCGAGCGCAGGACATCCTTGACCGGGAGGCCCAGCAATTGCTTGCCGTCAAGCGTCACTGAACCCGTGACGTGCTCCTGCACGCCAAGGATGGCTTCGGTGAGTTCGGTTTGCCCGTTGCCCTGGACACCGGCGACGGCGAGAATCTCGCCTTGGGCGATGGAGAAACTGATTCCGTCCACCACATTGGTTCCGTTGGCGGCACGGACCGTGAGGTTTTCGACCACAAAGGTGGTTTCCTTCGGCTGTGCCGGGGCCTTGTTCAGGCTCAGGCTCACCGGGCGGCCCACCATCATGGAGGCCAGTTCAGTGGCTGATGCCGTGGGTGGCGCGTCACCCACCACTTTGCCGCGGCGGACCACGGTAATGACGTCGGAGACAGCTTTTACTTCGCGCAGTTTGTGCGAGATGAACACGATCGATGTGCCGCCGGCCTTGAGCTGACGCATGATGTCCAGGAGTTCATCGGTTTCCTGAGGCGTCAGCACAGCAGTGGGTTCGTCCAGAATCAGGACCTTGGCTTCGCGCACCAGTGCTTTGATGATTTCCACGCGCTGCTGGACGCCCACTGGCAGTTCCTCCACCAAGGCATCGGGATCGACGTCGAACCCGTATTTATCGGAGATTTCCCGGATTTTCTTGCGGGTCTCCTCAATGCTCAGCACACCGCCGAATGTGGTTGGTTCGGCTCCGAGTGCCACATTTTCTGCCACGGTGAAGACGGGAACCAGCATGAAGTGCTGGTGCACCATGCCGATGCCGGCTGCCATGGCGTCGCCGGGTCCACGGAAGGTGACCGGTTGGTCGTCCACCAGGATCTGGCCTGCTGTGGGCTCATACAGCCCGTACAGCACGTTCATGAGGGTTGACTTGCCGGCACCGTTTTCACCGAGGAGGCAATGGATCTGGCCGGATTCGACCACGAGGTCGATGTCTTGGTTGGCGTAGAAGGTCCCGAAGGCTTTCGAGATCCCCTTCAATTCGAGTTTCACAACTCCCACCGTTCTGTGAGTCCGAGGGACAGCCGAACAGCTCCAAAGCCACGAGCTTTGGGTTCAGCCTAGTCAGGGCAAAAACGCGCCGCCAGTACCGGGGCTCGGTACTGGCGGCGCGTCCAGGAATTGAATTACTTCTTGGGGCTCGCTGCCGATTCGACAACCAGCTTGCCGGAGACGATGTCCGCCTTGAGAGCATCGAGCTCGGACTTGGTCTCTGCGGTGACAGCGGAGTCGAAGTCGTGGAACGGAGCGATGGCAACGCCATCGTTCTCCAGGGTGCCCACGTAGGCTGCGTTGTTGAACTTGCCTTCGGTATCGTCCTTGACCACTGCTTCGACGGCTTCGCCCATCTGCTTGACCACGGAGGTCAGCATCAGGTCCTTGTACTCAGGAGCGGTCAGGTAGCCATCGGAGTCAACCCAGATGAGCTTGACGTCCTTGCCGGCAGCCTTGGCTTCCTTCAGCGCAGCACCGGCACCCTTGCCCACCGGTCCGGCCACGGGCATGATGATGTCCGCGCCCTGGTCCAACAGGTTGATGGTGACCTGCTTGCCGGTGTCCTGCTTCTCGAAGTCGCCCGTGAAGGAGCCATCCTGGGTGGTCTTGTCCCAGCCGACTACCTGGACGGTCTTGTTTTTGGCCTTGTTGTAGGCCTGAACACCGTCGTAGAAGCCATCCATGAAGATGGTGACCGTGGGGATCTTAATACCGCCGAAGGTACCTACCTTGCCGGTCTTGGTGGTGGCCGCGGCCGCATATCCTGCGAGGTAGGCCGCCTGTGCCGTGTCATAGACAATCGGCTTGACGTTGGCGATCGGGGTCTCGTACGTGTAGTCCACGATCGCGAAGTGCTTGTCCGTGTTCTTCTCCGCGGCGGCCTTGGTGGCGTCGCCCAGGAGGAAGCCGACCGTCACGGTGAGGTTGCAACCGGCCGAGATCATGCCGTTCAGGTTGGTCTCGAAATCGCTGTTGGCCTTGGATTCGGCCGACTTTACGGTGATGCCGAGGTCGGTTTCAGCCTTCTTGAGGCCCTCGAAGGAGGACTGGTTGAAGGACTGGTCATCGAATCCGCCGGAGTCAGAGACGATGCAACCCACAAAGTCGCTCTTGGTGGCCGCGCCGGATCCGGCGTCGGGAGCCTGGCCACAGCTGGTCAGCAGGAGCGCGGCTGCACCGAGGGTGGCAACACCGGCCATTGAACCGCGCTTCAGGGTGGCACGCAGTGGTTTCTTCAATTTTCCTCCAGGAAGAAAGTGATGGCGCTACGACGGATGGTCAATGAGTGTCCGTTTCCTATACCTGAGGCAGAAACTCTGTTTTCACTGATGCTCGCAGCTGCGCCGAAGCGCATTGATGAAACCAACACTAGTGGCCTGGAACACACCCAGCTACCACAAATGATCCCTCCAGGTCAGATTGTTGACCTTTTGTTACCAAGCAGTAGCCGGGTGCGCAAGTCACGTGGCGCTGGGCTCTAAATTAGAGCCGGACCAGCATCTTGCCGGTGTTGGCACCGTCCAGAAGGTCCATGAATGCCTGCGGCGCATTCTCCAGACCGTCAACGATCGTCTCGTCATAGCTCACTGAGCCATCGGCCAACCAGCCGGCCATCTTCTGGGCGAACTCGGCAGCGTGCTGACGCTGGCCGCCCACCAGGAATCCGCGCATGGTCAGCTGCTTGCCGATTGCCTGCATGAGGTTGCGGGGAGCTGCGGGAGGCTCGGTGGAGTTGTACTGTGCGATCGCACCGCACATGGCAATGCGCCCGCCCACAGTCAAGGTTGCCAACGCAGCCTCAAGGTGCTCGCCACCAACGTTGTCGAAGTACACGTCGATCCCGCGCTCCCCTGCTGCTTCACGCAGCTGGTCAAGGACCGGACCATCGTTGTAGTTGAAGGCGGCGTCGAAGCCGAGCTCCAGCAGGCGGGCAACCTTTTCCGGCGATCCGGCACTGCCGATGACCCTGGAAGCGCCCATGGCCTTGGCAATCTGGCCCACCATGGAACCCACGGCACCTGCGGCGCCGGAGACGAACACAACTTCGCCTTCCTTGAACTCCGCCACTTTGAGCAGACCGGAGTAGGCAGTGAGGCCGGTCATGCCCAAGGCGCCAAGGAACGCGGAGGTGGGAGCAAGCCCACTGGGGACCGGGGTGGTGGCTGCGGCATCCACTACTGCGTGCTCGCGCCATCCGAGTGAATGCACGACGACGTCACCCACCTTGTGCGCGTCCGAACGGGACGCGATCACCTCGCCCACCGCACCGCCGTCGAGCGCTGCATCGATCTGGAACGGAGCCGAGTACGACTTGACGTCGTTCATGCGCCCACGCATGTAGGGGTCAACGGACATGAATTGGTTCTTGACCAGGATCTGTCCGTCGCCGAGCTCAGGCAGCTGGGCCTGGGTGAGCCGGAAGTTATCTGCCACCGGGCGGCCCTTGGGGCGGGAAGCCAGCTGGATTTCGCGGGTCTCTACGGGCATGGAAACGGCGCTCATGCTGCGAACTCCACGAGCTTGAGGTCTACGGCCATGTTGCCGCGGGTGGCGTTGGAGTAAGGGCACACCTGGTGCGCTTTGTGCATGAGTTGCTCAGCCGTCTCGCGGTCCAGGGCAGGCAGGGCGATTTCCAGTTCGGCAGCGAGGCCGAAGCCTTCGCTGTCGGTCAGCGGGCCGATGTGAATCCTGGCGGCGACGGCCGAATCGGTCAGGTCAACGCGCTCCTTGCGCCCTACCAACCGCAAAGCGGAGTGGAAGCAGGCTGCGTAACCGGCGGCGAAGAGCTGCTCCGGATTGGTGCCTTCGCCGTTTCCGCCGAGCTCCTTGGGGCTGGCAAGTGCGACATCCAGCTTGCCATCATTGGTGCGGGCGTTGCCGTCGCGGCCTTCGCCGGAGGCCAGTGCCTCAGCAGTGTAGAGAGTCTTCATGGTGTTTCCGTTCTCTTAGGGAAGGGATGTCCCGGGATTTTCCGGGAGGTCTGTTCAGAGTGAGCTGTTCAGCGCTGCCGTGAGCTTGCCGAGCGTGGCGTGCAGCTGCCCGATTTCCTCGGCCGAGAGGCCGGCAGCGTCAGCGAGGCGCTGGGGTACAGCCTGGGCGTTGGCGCTCAAGGCGGTGCCTGCGTCGGTCAGGACTACATCCACCCGGCGCTCATCCTCGGCCGAGCGGTGGCGTTCCACCAATCCCATGGCCTCCAGGCGCTTGAGCAGGGGGGACAACGTTCCGGAATCCAAGCCCAGTTCCGCACCAAGCTCACGGACACTCCGTGGCTCCTGCTCCCAGAGCACCAGCATCACCAAGTACTGCGGGTAGGTCAGGCCGAGGTCCTCCAACACGGGGCGGTAGACCGCCGTCGCCGCTTTGGACGCCGAGTACAGCGCAAAGCAGACCTGGTGGCGGAGGCGGGGTGCATCACTCATGACTAAAACGATAGTGCACAATTTAATTGTGCACAACTCATCCCATCCAAAAGCACCCAACCGAGTCGCAGTTAAGCGCGTTTTGAGGGGTCAAAACGCGCTTAACTGCGGACTTAGTTGGGTTTACTGCTCGAGGTCGCGGATGGTGCGGAGGGCGGCGGCGGTCAGGACGCGGATGGCGTATCCGAGGGCGCGCTCGTCAACAATGAAGTCACCGCGGTGGAGGTCGTACTCTTCGCCGCCAGGAGTGTGCGTGCCCAGGCGCATCATGGCACCCGGAATGTCGGCAAGGAACCAGGCGAAGTCCTCGCCACCCATGGACTGCGGCGTGAGGACCACTGCGTTCTCACCCAGCTCAGCGCGGGCAGAGGCTTCAATGAGGGCGGTCTCATGCTCAGAGTTCACCACGGGCGGCACACCGCGGGTGTGTTCCAGGTGCACATCAACGCCGTAGGGCGCGGCAACCTGCCGGACCACGTCGTCCAGCAACTTCCCCGCGCTATGCCAGGCATCACGGTCCAGGCAGCGCATGGTCCCGGCCATATAGCCGGAGCCCGGTATGGCATTCGGCGCGGAACCAGCGGAAATTTGGCCCCACACCACCGACACACCGCTGCGGACATCCACCCGGCGGGAAAGCACTGCCGGCACATTGACCGCAATCTGGGCCAACGCGAACACAAGGTCCTCGGTCAGATGCGGCCGTGATGTGTGGCCGCCGCGGCCGGAAAGCTCAATTTTGATGGTGTCCGAGGCCGAAGTGATGGCACCAATGCGGGTGCCGATCTGCCCCACATTAATCCTCGGATCGCAGTGCAGCGCAAGGATGCGCGGCACGCCCTCAAGCACACCCTGCTCAATGCAGGACAGGGCGCCGCCCGGCATGGTTTCCTCGGCCGGCTGGAAGATGATCCGGACCGTGCCACCCAGCGGGTTGTTCTTGTGCATCCGCTGCAGCGTCAAGGCGATGCCCAGCATGGCGGTGGTGTGGACGTCATGCCCGCACGCATGCGTAACGCCATGGTTCTTCGACGCGAAGGGCAGGCCGGTTTCCTCAATGATCGGCAATGCGTCGATGTCCCCGCGAAGGGCAGTGGCAATGGGGCCCTCACCCACGTCAACCGTCAGTCCGGTCTCATCCAGACGCCGCGGCTTCAGCCCGGCTGCTTCCAGCCGCTCCACGAGCTTGTCCGTGGTGCGGAATTCCTTGAAGGACAACTCCGGGTGCGCGTGGAGGTCCCTCCTGAACTCGATCAGTCCGGGGAGCAGTTCATCAACCCAAGGACTCACAACGGGAGCGGGCTCGGTTTCAGTGGTGTAATTGCGCACGTCACAACTCTAGCCATGCGCGGCACCTGAAGAACGAAAGCCACCTCTTGGTTACGCTGCGTTCAGACGCAGGACAACCAAAGAGGTGGCTCACGGTATAAGCAGATGTACTACAGCACGTCCGTATCGCCGCTGGCCTTCAGGGCGTCAACAGTGCCCTTGACCAGTTGCGCGTGTTCCTTGGTGGTGACAAGGAGCGCGTCCGGCGTGTCCACAATGACCACGTCCTTGATGCCGATCAAGGCAATAACGCGCTTGGTATCGGAGACCACCACGCCGCTGGCGTTCTCGGCGAACACACGGGCCCCCTCACCCAGCACCGTCACTTCGTCGACGTCGCCTGCGTTGTTAAGGCGGCCGATCGCGGCGAAGTCGCCAACGTCGTCCCATCGGAAAGTACCAGGCACGACGGCGACATCGCCGGCTTCCGCTGCTGGCTCCGCCACGGCGTAGTCAATGGCGATTTTCGGCAGTGTTGGCCACACGCGCGAGGTCACTTCGGCGCGCTGCGGCGTATCCCAGGCCTCAGCGATTTCCTGAAGGCCCTTGAACAGTTCAGGCTGATTGGCCTCAAGGTGCCGGAGCATAAGCGCCACGGGGGCAACGAACATGCCCGCGTTCCAGACGTAGTCCCCTGCCTCGACGTATTTGTTGGCCACTTCCTGGCTGGGCTTTTCCACGAACTCCGCAACAGCAAGCGCGTTCGGGGCGCCTTCCACGTTCAGGGCCGCACCGGAGCGGATGTAACCGAATCCGGTAGAGGGGTGGGTGGGCTTGATGCCGATGGTGACAATCTTGCCAGTGGCCGCGGTAAAGATTGCCTCGCGCACGGTCTCCAGGAAGAGATCGTCCGGGCTGATGACCTGGTCTGCAGCGAACGAACCCATGATGGTGTCAGGATCGCGGCGGTAAAGGATGGCGGCGGCAAGGCCGATTGCAGCGCCGGAGTCCTTGGGCTCGCTCTCCAGCACCAGTTCGTCGTCACCTATTTCGGGGAGTTGGCGGCACACGGCGGCGCGGTGCGCCTCACCGGTAACAACAAGGACCCGTTCACCGGCCAGCGGTTCCAGGCGGTCATAGGTAGCCCTCAACAACGTGCTGCCGGAACCGGTCAGATCGTGGAGGAACTTGGGCGCAGCGGCACGCGAGAGTGGCCATAGCCGGGTCCCCACACCGCCCGCCGGAATAACCGCATGGAAGCGGTTCAATGGCGATTCCGGGTATTTCGCGTCTTCTGTACTCACCGCAACACTTTATCCTGTGCCGGCGGGAAGCCCTGCAGCAGGACACACGTGTGGCGTTCGTCTCAGCCAGTTCCCAAAAATCGCCTGAATATCGGCAGGAAACATGGAATTAACAAGGAGAGAAGCCCGTCCTAAATTGAATATGCTGTTAGCGAAGCCTAGATTTAGGCGTGAGCTACGAGTGCTCTCGCAGCAGGCGTTCCCCCCGCGTGGATCCCATGCCAGCGCCGCTGTGTTGCAGGAAGGTTTAATCAGTGCCGACAAAACCAGCTGGCACCTTGTACCGCGGCCGTGAAGGCATGTGGTCCTGGGTTGGACACCGCATTACAGGTGTAGTGATCTTTTTCTTCTTGTTGGTCCATGTGCTGGACACCTCATTGGTGCGCGTGTCCCCTGAGGCCTACACCGCCGTCATTGGCGCCTACAAGAACCCCCTCATGGCCCTGGGTGAAACGGGCCTGGTCGCCGCGATCATCTTCCACGCCTTCAACGGCCTGCGTGTGATTGCCATCGACTTCTGGAAGAAGGGCGCGAAGTACCAGCGCCAGCTGCTGTGGGTCGTGCTTGCACTGTGGCTTGTCACGTTCGCAGGCTTCGCTATCCGCCACCTTTCCCTCGCGCTGGGAGGCCACTAAGCCATGACAACCATCGAATCCCCACGCAGTGGAAAAATCGGGAGCGGCAAGATCGCACCGAAGTACAACCGCACCGGCACCAGCCGTGGCAACTTCGAAATGATCGCCTGGCTCTTCATGCGCCTCTCCGGCATCGTCCTGGTGGTGCTGATCTTCGGCCACCTGTTCGTGAACCTGCTGGTAGGCGAGGGCATCCATGCAATCGACTTCGGTTTCGTAGCCGGCAAGTGGGCCGATCCTTTCTGGCAGTTCTGGGACCTGGCCATGCTGTGGCTTGCCATGCTGCACGGCACCAACGGTGTCCGCACCATCATCAACGACTACGCCGAGAAGGATTCCACGCGCTTCTGGCTGAAGATGGTCCTTTACGCGGCAACCTTGGTCATCATCATCCTTGGCACGCTGGTGATCTTCACCTTCAACCCGTGCCCCGTCGTCGACGGCGTTCAGTTGCCTGGCGGTTTCTGCCCGGCCCCGTAGCGGCGCCTTCCGGGTTACTCCCCCGAGTGAACCGGTTCGCCTGACGTAGCGGAGCAGCCTCCGCCGACCATCTGAATTTTTGAAAGAGAGAGCATCTGGTATGCAGGTCCATAAGTACGACGTCGTCATTGTCGGTGCAGGTGGCGCCGGCATGCGCGCCGCGATCGAATCCGGTCAGCGAGCACGCACCGCGGTACTGACCAAGCTCTATCCCACCCGCTCGCACACAGGTGCAGCCCAGGGTGGAATGTGCGCAGCACTGGCCAACGTCGAAGAGGACAACTGGGAGTGGCACACCTTTGACACCATCAAGGGTGGCGACTACCTGGTTGACCAGGATGCCGCCGAGGTCATGGCGAAGGAAGCCATTGACGCCGTGTTGGACCTGGAAAAGATGGGCCTTCCGTTCAACCGCACGCCCGAGGGCCGGATTGACCAGCGCCGCTTCGGTGGCCACACCCGTGACCACGGCAAGGCTCCTGTCCGCCGTGCATGTTACGCAGCTGACCGTACCGGTCACATGATCCTCCAGACGCTGTACCAAAACTGCGTCAAGCACAACGTTGAGTTCTACAACGAGTACTACGTCCTTGACCTGCTGATCGTCGAAGAAGACGCAGTGCGCGAAGACGGTACCCCGTACAAGCAGAAGCGTGTTGCCGGCGTTGTCTCCTATGACCTCGCCTCCGGTGAACTGCACGTCTTCCAGGCCAAGTCCGTAGTGTTCGCCTCCGGCGGCGCCGGCAAGGTCTTCAAGACCACGTCCAACGCCCACACCCTCACGGGCGACGGCATGGGCATTGCGTTCCGCCGCGGTATCCCCCTGGAAGACATGGAGTTCTTCCAGTTCCACCCGACCGGCCTTGCCGGCCTGGGCATCCTCCTGACCGAGGGTGCACGTGGTGAAGGTGCCATCCTGCGTAACTCCGAGGGTGAGCGCTTCATGGAGCGCTACGCCCCCACCATCAAGGACCTTGCACCCCGTGACATCGTGGCCCGCGCCATGGCCAACGAAGTGCGTGAAGGCCGCGGTTGTGGCCCTAACAAGGACTACGTCCTCCTGGACCTGACGCACCTTGAGCCTGCCCACATCGAGGCCAAACTTCCGGACATTACGGAGTTCGCCCGCACCTACCTTGGTGTGGAACCGTTCACGGATCCCGTCCCCGTGTTCCCCACCGCGCACTACGCCATGGGCGGCATCCCCACCAACATCACCACTGAGGTGCTCCAGGACAACGACACCATCGTCCCGGGCCTCTACGCAGCCGGTGAAGTTGCTTGTGTCTCCGTACACGGTTCCAACCGCCTCGGCACCAACTCGCTCCTGGACATCAACGTCTTCGGTAAGCGCGCCGGTATCGCCGCTGCGGAGTACTCCAAGACAGCTGACTTTGTTGAGCTCCCCGAGGACCCCGAGGCAATGACCCGTGGCATCCTCAGCGGCTTGCTGGAAGGCAACGGCACCGAGCGTGTGGCGCAGATCCGCAAGGAACTGCAGGACACCATGGACGCCAACATGCAGGTGTTCCGCACCAAGGAATCCCTGGAGCAGGTCCTCCGCGACATCGCTTCCTTCGAAGAGCGGTACAAGCACGTCACGGTTCAGGACAAGGGCAAGCGCTTCAACCTGGATCTCCTGGAAGCAGTGGAGCTGGGCTTCCTCCTGGACATGGCCAAGGTCATGACCGTTGGTGCACTGCACCGTGAAGAGTCACGTGGTGGCCACTACCGCGAGGACTTCCCGGACCGCAATGACGAAAAGTTCATGAAGCACTCCATGGCTTACCTGGACACTTCCGTCACCGTCGACTCCTCGGCGGAATCTGTTGCGGGCATCCGTCTTGAGACGAAGCCCGTGATCTTTACCCGTTACGAGCCGATGGAGCGTAAGTACTAATGACCACCGAAATGGCAGAGCCCGCTTCCAAGATCGAGCTCCCGGCAAGCGTTGCCGGCGACGGTGAAATCCCCACATTCCACATCACGCTCCGCGTGCGTCGCTACGATCCCGAAATCTCGGAAGAGGCACGCTGGGATGATTACAAGCTGACCATGTACGGCACGGACCGCGTGTTGGATGCCCTCCACAAGGTCAAGTGGGAGATTGACGGCAGCGTTTCCTTCCGCCGTTCCTGCGCCCACGGCGTGTGTGGCTCGGATGCCATGCGCATCAATGGCCGCAACCGCCTCGCCTGCAAGACGCTGCTGAAGGACCTGGACACCTCCAAGCCCATCACCGTCGAGCCGATCAAGGGCCTCCCCGTGGAGAAGGACCTGATCGTGGACATGGAACCCTTCTTCCAGTCCTTCCGCGAAGTCATGCCGTTCCTGATCAACAAGGGCCACGAGCCCACCAAGGAACGTCTGCAGTCCGTTGAGGACCGTGAGCGCTTTGATGACACCACCAAGTGCATCCTTTGCGCTGCCTGCACCTCGTCCTGCCCGGTCTTCTGGACCGACGGCCAGTACTTTGGTCCGGCCGCGATCGTCAACGCCCACCGCTTCATCTTTGATTCGCGCGATGACGCTGGCGACATGCGCCTTGAGATCCTGAACGACAAAGAAGGCGTGTGGCGTTGCCGCACCACCTTCAACTGCTCGGAAGCATGCCCCCGCGGCATCCAGGTAACCCAGGCAATCGCCGAGGTCAAGCAGGCCATCCTGGCCCGCAAGATCTAGTTCAGCAGTTTCTTTCAAGAACAGCACGACGACGGCGCCGCTCACCACTGATGGTGAGTGGCGCCGTCGTCGTTAATCCAGTGCCGTACCAGTCCACAGACGCCCATCCACCACCGCAACCGGTGCTGGCAAGACAAGGAGACCAGCGTGTCACGCTCTGAGAAGATCAGCTTCACGGGAAGCACCGGCGACACCCTGGCCGGCATCATCGACGTCCCGGAAGGTCCTGTCCGCGGCTGGGGCTTGTACTCGCATGGCCTGACCCTTGGCAAGGACAGCCCTGCAGCATCGCGCATCTGCAAGGGCCTGGCGGACCAGGGAATCGGCATGCTTCGCTTTGACAACCTGGGGCTGGGTGGCTCTGCCGGTGAGTGGTCGGCTGGATCCTTCAGCGTCAAGGTGGCCGACACCATCCTCGCTGCCGGGTTCATGCAGGAGCAGGGCCGGGGCATTTCTTTGCTGGTGGGCCACTCATTCGGGGGTGCCGCTGTATTGGCCGCAGCGCGCGACATTCCCGGACTCAATGCCGTGGTGACGGTTGCCGCGCCCTACGAACCCAAGCATGTGGAGCACATGTTCGACACCGAGATCGAGGACATCCTCCGGGATGGCAGCGCCGTGGTGGACCTTGGTGGACGCCCCATGGAGGTTCGGCGCCACTTTGTGGAGGACGTGGAACGCGCTGACCTGCGTGACTGCATCCGCACCCTGCACAAGCCCTTGATGGTGATGCACTCCCCCACTGACAACACCGTGGGGATCGATAACGCCAGCGAAATTTTCCAGACTGCCCGCCATCCCCGGAGTTTCATCTCCCTCGAGGGAAGCGAGCACCTCCTGACCGGTAGGGGCCAGGCAGCACGGGTAGCGCGCATCATCGGTGCGTGGGCAGACCCCTACATGGAAGTCCGCGACTCCAACTAAAGGCCCGTACCCGCCCAAGTAGGTAGCAGCAGAGCGCGTTCTGAGCCCTCAAAACGCGCTCTGCTGCGACTGAGTTGGGTGCTACTTGCCGATGGCTGCCTTGCTCTCGCTGAGCCATTGGTCGGCAGCCTTTTCCGGGGAAAGCCGCTTGAAGAGAACTTCGGTATTGATGCGGGCCGTGATCTCCGATACGGCGGTGGAACCCGTAGGACCAATGAAGGTGGGAGCGAAGTCCATCTTGCCGATCTGGTCAATGTAGGCAGCTTCAACCTTTCCCTGCGGTGTCAGCAGATCCTGGATCGCCATGCGCATTCCGGCGTTGCTGGGTACGCCACGGTCACTCTGGATGATCTTGGCCGCGGCCTCGTTGTTCACCATGAAGCTGACCAGCTTGGCGGCGGCCTCCGTGTGCCTGCTGCGGGCTGAGATCGTGTAGAACTGCGAGGACTGCAGCCAGATGCCGGGGGTCGGTTTTTCACCGGGAAGCTTAAGCAGCTTCAGCTCGGCCCCGGAAGCTTTGCTGAGGGCCGTCAGGGAGTTGGTCCACGTGAGCATCATGCCCGCCTGCCCCATACCCATGAGGGTTTGTTCAGTGCTGACATTGAGCTTCTCAACTGTCTCGGAGGCGCTGGGGGCTGCGCCTGATTCACTGAGCCTCAGCGAGAAGTCGAAATATTCCTTGACGGTGTCCTTGTCCAGCCCCAGCTGACCGTCCTGGGTGTACAAGGACTTGCCGCGTTGTCGGGCGAAGGCATCCAGGGAGTCGTGCGTGAGGACGGTGGCTGTCCCATAGGTGCCATTGGGGCTTTTTGCCGTGATGTCCGCGGCGGTCCGGGCGAAGTCGTCCCATGACCAGGTGCTGTCATCGGGAAGGGCAACACCGGCGGCCTGGAACACTGCTGGGTTTACAACGATCGCCAATGCATTGGCCCCCGTGGACACACCGTACTGCTTGCCTTGGACCTGCCCGTTTTCCAGCGCTCCCTGGTCCATTTTGGAGAGGTCCAGTGCGCCCTCCACCGTAGACAGATCCAGGAGTGCGCCACGGTTGGCGTATTCGGCAGGGTACGCACCACCCATGGTGATGACGTCGGGAGCATCGTTGGCAGCCACTTGGGTGGCCAGTTTGTCGAAGTAGCCGCCAATATCACCGTATTCCGGCTTGACCTTGATGTTGGGGTTGGCGGCCTCGAATTCCTTGATGGCCTTGTTGGTCAGTTCGGCCCGGGTGGCGTTGCCCCACCAGGAGAACCGGATCTCCACAGGGCCGTCTTCGGACTGGTTGGAGGAGGGACCCGAGCAGGCCACAGTCATGCCGAGCATGCCGACGGTGGCCAGGATAGCTATGGACTTTCGCATACGACGGAGAGATTTACGCGCCATTGGGTAAGCTTCTTTCAAATCATGAGAAAACGGTTCCTGAAACGTATCAAGGGTCATAGTAACCGTCAATAGTTTTGACCATGAACTATTTCGTAGCCCCAAGGAGTACGCCATGTCCCCACGCCTGGACGACATCCAGATCCGCGACCCGTTTGTCCTCACCCAAGCGGACTCAGGGCAATACCTCCTCTTCGGCAGCACTGATAAGAACATCTGGTCCGGACAGGCCACCGGATTCGACTGCTACCGCAGCACTGATTTGTTGAACTGGGAGGGCCCCATCGAAGCCTTCCGCCCCGCCGCCGACTTCTGGAGCCAGGAGCAGTACTGGGCACCCGAGGTCCACGAGTACCATGGCCGCTTTTACCTGTTTGCCACCTTCACTGCCCCGGGACGCCTTCGTGGAACGCAGATACTCTCCGCCGAAAAACCGGAAGGACCCTACACGCCGTGGAGCGATGGCCCCGTCACTCCAGCCCATTGGCAATGCCTGGACGGCACCCTCCACGTGGACGCGGAAGGAAACCCCTGGATGGTTTTCTGCCATGAGTGGAAGCAGGTGCACGACGGCGCCATGCTGGCCCAGCGGCTCAGCGGCTCAGCCCGGACCTTCGCACGGCCGCGGGCGTGCCGGTCTTCCTCTTCAGCGCCTCGGAGGCACCGTGGTCGCGTGCGCTGGACGCCCCCTCCGCCAGTGACCGCGAGTTCCCCGTCTACGTCACCGATGGGCCCTTCCTGTTCCGCCTCGCTAGCGGAAACCTCATCATGCTGTGGTCCAGTTTTGGCGACCATGGCTATTCCATGGGCATCGCCCGCAGTGAATCAGGAACCGTGCTTGGCCCGTGGGCCCAGGAAGCCGAACCACTGTGGGGCACTGACGGCGGCCACGGAATGATCGGACGGCACTTGGATGGCAGCCTCTTCCTAACCCTCCATCAGCCCAACAAAAGCCCCCATGAGCGCGCATCCTTCTTTCGGCTGATCGAGCGTGAGGACACGGTGACCCTGGCCCCTTGAGAGCAGGACATCCCGGACTCCGCCATGTGGGGGGGGTTGACAGCCACGTACACCACGACAAGGATTGAATCGTTTCGGAAAACGGTTTCTCATGTCGGCTGACCGCTGACGGAGACCTGCACCGGACACCATTTGACCGGATTGTCCCCAGCAGCAGTCAAAGCAGACAGCATCAGGAGGGCGTGCAGAGTGCACAGCCACAGCAAGAGTCCGCAATCCCCCGCCATCGACCGCAAAGCGCTGGTCCAACGGCACAACGTCCGCCAGCACCAGTTGGACCCGCGCAGTCCGGTGTCCGTTGGCAATGGCGAGTTCGCGTTCACCATGGACCTCACCGGGCTGCAGTCGCTGCCCGCCGAGTACCCTGTGGGTGCGCGCGACGAACTGCCACCGGGAACACTCCTGGGAACGCAGTCGCAATGGGGCTGGCATTCCGTTCCACCGCCCCAGCCCTACGATCTGGCCGGCTCTACGGTCCTCTACGATTCACCGCGCGGCCCAGTCCCCTATGTGGACATGGTGGGCGGAATCGTCAACGACAGGGAAACCGGTACCTCCCGGGCCGAAACTTGGCTGCGGGCCAACGCACACCGACTTGATCTGGGACGCATCGGCTTCCGTTGGACCGAAGAGGGAACTGACCGCCCCCTCACCGCGGCAGACATCTCCGGAACCGCGCAGACACTGGACCTCTGGACTGGAACGGTCACCAGCCGTTTCGTCCTTGCCGGGCACCAGGTCACAGTGACGACGGCGTGCCACCCCTACCGTGATGAGCTAGGCTTCCGTATCGAGTCGACGGCGGTTGGCGCCGGCTTAAGTGTCAGCATCGGCTTTCCCTACGGATCCGAAGCCTGGCATGACGCGGCGGATTGGAACCGTCCAGAAGCCCACACCACCACCCTCACCGGGCCCTCCACCACCACAACATCTCCCGGAACAACGTCCTGGCAGGCGCACCGCTCGCTGGACGACTCCCGGTACCAGGTGGTGGTTACCGGGCAGGGCCTGGAGGTGGAACAGCCAGAGGAACACCGGCTGCGCATAGTTCCCGGCGCCACGTGTGATGCCGGTCCTGCAGGGGTGCTGGACTTCACCGTCGCCTTCCACCCTGCCGGCGACGGCGACTGCATCCCCCGCGGAACCACCAAGCCTGCCAGCCACGCGGACCAGGTGAGTGGACAGGCAGCGGCCACTGACGGCGTCGAACGTTCCACCGCGCAGTCCGTGATCACGGCCGCCGGGACCTACTGGCCCGCATTCTGGACCTCAGGCGGGGCGGTCGAACTGGACGCCACGGACGACCCCCGCGCCAAGGAGCTGGAACGCCGAATTGTGCTCTCCCAGTACCTCACGGCGGTCAATTGCTCGGGCTCGTTGCCACCCCAGGAAACCGGGCTCGTGTGCAATTCATGGCGAGGCCGCTTCCATCTGGAGATGCACTGGTGGCATGGGGCGCACTTTGCCCACTGGAACCGGGTGGAGCTGCTACTGCCCTCATTGCGCTGGTACTCCAGCGTGCTGGAAACCTCCCGTCAAACTGCCAAAGCGCAGGGATTCGACGGCGTTCGCTGGCCCAAGCAGGTGGGACCGGACGGGCGGGAGAGCCCCAGCCCCATCGGGACCTTCCTGATCTGGCAGCAGCCGCACCCCATCCACATGGCCGAACTGGTGTACCGGGCCAACCCCAGCCGCGAAGTCCTGGCGGAATTCGCGGAAATCGTGTTCGAGTCAGCAGCCTTCATGGCCTCGTTCGCGCACCCCACCTCCCGCGGTTTCGAACTGGGGCCACCCTTGATTCCCGCCCAAGAAAGCTACGGGTCAATTCGCGCCAAGGTCACCAACCCCACCTTTGAGCTTGCCTATTGGCAATGGGGCCTGCGAACGGCAGCGACCTGGCGGGAACGCCTCGGGCTCGAACCTGTGGCGGAGTGGTCCGAGGTGGCAGAGGGCATGGTGCCGCCCCGTGTGGTGGATGGGGTCTACGCAGCAATCGACGTGGAGCCTTTCACCATCCGCACTGACCACCCCTCCATGCTGTGTGCCCTCGGCGTTCTCCCCCTGACCGACATCATCGATCCGGAGATCATGCGCGCCACCTTGGCCGGTGTTCTGGCCGATTGGGACTGGGGCAGCACCTGGGGCTGGGACTACCCCGTGATGGCCATGACCGCAGCACGGCTCCAAGACCCGGAAACCGCGGTGGATGCCCTGCTGCTGAGCGCCGGCAAGAACACAGTCCTTGCCAACGGGCACAACCGCCAGACCAACTCGTTGCCCCTGTACCTCCCCGGCAACGGCGGTCTGCTCTCAGCGGTGGCCCTCATGGCATCAGGCTGGGACAACGGACCGGACCGCCACGCACCCGGCTTTCCGGCCGACTGGACCGTGGCGTGGGAAGGGCTGGTGCAGGCGCCATGAGCCACACTGCAGAATCTCCTCGCCGCTACGCCATTATCGGGACGGGCAGCCGCTCCGAAATGTACGTCAGGGCACTGCTGGGAAGCCATTCCGACGTCGGCACTCCGGTGGCGTGGGTCGATTCCAACCCGGTACGGATGGCTTACTACGACCGCCTCTTTGGCCAGTTCCGGCCAGGAGCCGCCCTGCCGTCGTCGTATGCACCCACAGAGTTGGAGCGCACGAGGGACGAGACGGGTGCCGACGCGGTGGTGATCACCACCCCGGACTTCACGCACCACGAGTACGTGATGGCTGCGCTGAAGCTGGGCATGGACGTCGTGGTGGAGAAGCCCCTGACCGTCAATGCGCAGAACGCCGCGGCGATCGCCGAGGCCGCCGCAGCCTCGTCCGCCAATGTCACCGTCACTTTCAATTACAGATACTCACCGAGGAACACCCTGGTCCGCCAACTGATCGACGCCGGCGAAATCGGCAGCGTGACCTCAGTCCATTTCGAGTGGCTTCTGGACACCGGACACGGCGCGGATTATTTCCGGCGCTGGCACCGGGAGAAAGAGAAGTCCGGCGGCCTCCTGGTCCATAAAGCCACCCACCATTTTGACTTGGTCAACTGGTGGACATCCGGCGTGCCGGAGACAGTTTTTGCTGTGGGAGGGCTGCGGTTCTACGGGGAAGGCAACGCCGGCGCTTCCTCCCCGGGAGCACGCGACGGACGATTCGACCTCGATCTTGGCAACGACCCCAGGATGCGGCAGTTGTTCAAGGATGCCGAGCACGTGGATGGCTACCGCCGCAACCAGGACGTGTTTGCCCCCGGGGTCACCATAGAGGACAACATGAGTGTCCTGGTGGGCTACCGGAGCGGGGCCAGCCTGGCCTACACGCTGCACGCACACGCGCCGTGGGAGGGGTATCGGGTGGCCATCAACGGAACACGTGGCCGGTTGGAACTGGACGTGGTGGAAAAGCCCCACCGTGCCCGGGGAGCGGACCAAACGGTGGACCCGAGCGCGCAAGACGATGGGACAGCTGACGGGGCGGCACGGGACTCGCTGCGCCCGCGATCCAGCAGGCTGCTCCTGCAGAAGCACTTTGAACGGCCCGTGGAGATTCCCATTCCCGAAGGCGTGGGCGGACACGGTGGCGGCGACCTGAAACTGCTCGACGACGTCTTCCGTGGTGGGGTGACTCCGGGCACGCATGGATCCCTCGCCGGCGAAGAAAAGCTTTCACGCCGCGCCGGTTACCTGGACGGATTGCGGAGCATCGCGGTCGGGATCGCAGCCAACGCGTCCATTGCCACCGGCGAGGTGACACGCATCAGCGAGTTGGGCTTCCCCATCGACCAGCCCGCCCTTCACGACTCCTGACACCAGGAAGGCCCGCTGTGACGCCCTGGGTCAGGGGCTGTCACAGCGGGCCTGCCTCGTTCCCGAGCCGGGAACCGTGCTGATGGGTCCTCAGGCCTTGCTGGCCGCGAGCGCTTCTTCAAGCTCCGAGCGGATCTTGTCACCACCGCCGGATCGCCATTCCTTGACGGCGTCGTCCCAGGCGGCGACCGGCTGGCGGTCCTGGAGGATGTCATCGCGGACGGAGCGGAGCTTCTTCTCCAGCTGGCTTCCCTTCCTGACCTCGGTCTCGGAATACAAGCCCTCCACCGGGCTTGCCGAACCATCGGGCAGGACGCGGTTCATTTGCTCATACTGGGCTTTCACCACGTCTTCCTCACCGGGGAGGTACAGCACCGTGGGGGCGTCTGCCAGGTATTGCTGGCCCAACTGGGTTTGCCCTACTCCGGAGTCCAGGGGCACAGGATCGGTCCCTGAGAGTTGATAGTGGACTCCCTTCACTCCGTATTTGCGGAACAGATACTCTTCAGTGCCGAACGGAGCCGCCAGCCAGTTGGCCACCTGCAGGAATGTCTCCAGCCTGTCCCCGGCGTTCTTGTTGAAAGCCACCACACTGTGGGTGGGTGAGCCGATCCATAGCGAGCCCTTGCCGCCGTCGAACCCTGGAACGTCCAAAGCGGAGATCTTGAAGCCCTCCTGCCCTGCGGCCTGTTGGTAGTACGCCGGCCAGGCGCTGTAGGAGTCGCCGGTGAAGTATGCAGTCCCGGCCAGGAACCACTGTTTGTACTGGCCCGCGTTGGCTGCGAAGGCGTCCGGATTTACCACGCCTTCAGCAAACATTCTCCGCCCGGCTTCCAATGCTTCCTTCATCTCGGGTGTTTCATCCTTGTTGGTGAGCTGCCCGTTTTCCTCACGCCAGCCGTTGGGCACGTTGAGGGTCTGGGCGATGAAGTTGATGGGAACCTGGGTCAGCGCCCAGGTGTTGGCCTTAGGGTCGCTGAGCTCTTTGCAGAGTGAGAGGTAGTCCTGGAAGCTGGCCGGTTGGGCTGTGATGCCTTTGGCTGCCAGCAGGTCCTCCCGGCGGTATTGGATGGTGCTCTGAAGGACACCGCGGGGAATGGGGATGGCAAAGATTTCGCCCCCGAACATGGCCGCAGACCATGACTCCGAGGGGATGTTGGCCAGGAAGGGGTAGTCCTTGATGGCATTGCCGGAGAGGTGTTCGGTGAGGTTTGCAGCTTTGGCCCGGAGTAGTTGCGGGACGGAGTTTGCACCGCGTGCCACTTGGAAGATGTCCGGCAGGGTGTCTCCTGCCACCACGGTGGCGAACTTACTGGGATAGTCGGTGGCCGGCGTCATGGAGATCTGGAGGTCCGAGCCCAACCGTCGGTTCAGTTCCTGCCAGTAGGCGTTCTTATCCACCCCCGGCGGAATGGGCGAGGACGTCTGCACCATGGAGGTGATGGCCTTCCCGTCACCGGGAGCCTGGGCCAGTGCTTTCACGGGCTGCGCCGGGTAGCGGTAAAAGACGTCAGGGATGCCAAGGTCGGTGCCTTTGAGGTCCGGGGTCACTCCCTCATAGCGGATGAAGTCCGGCAGTGCACCTTTGCCCTGGGCGCCTGCGGCTCCCCCTTGGGCACCGGGTGAGCAGGCGGCCAGCAGGGGGCTGCCCAACGCCGCGAGGGCCAATATTCCCAGGGAACCGCGAGCAAAACTCCTGCGGCTGAACTGTTTCTGTGAGACGGCTTCGTGCATGACCGTGACCTTTCTAACCTTTGACGGCGCCGGTGAGGACGCCCTTGGCGAAGTGCTTTTGGAGGAAGGGAAAGACAATGAGGATCGGGACAAGCGAGAGGACCAGGATGGCCATTTGGATGGAGGGCTGCGGTGGCATGCTCTCCATGACCCCGCTCAGGTCTCCTTGATCCAGTTGCGCGTTGTTGACCACGTAGGTTCGCAGCACCAGTTGGAGCGGCCATTTGGCACTGTCATTGAGATACAGCAGGGCATTGAAGAAGGCGTTCCAGTAGCTGACTGCATAGAAGAGGCCGATCACGGCGAGCACTGCTTTGGAGAGTGGCAGGCAGATCCGGCTGAAGATCTGCCACTCCCCTGCGCCGTCGATCCTCGCCGATTCCAGCAGCTCTGAAGGGATCTGACTGAAGAACGCACGGATCACGATCACGTTGAAGCCGCTCACCATGGACGGAACGATCAGGGCCCACAGGGAGTCGATGAGGCCCACTTCCTTGACCACCAGATAGGAGGGAATCATGCCCGGGGAGAACAGCAGGCTGAAGAGCACTAACAGCAGCATGGTCTTCATCCCGAAGGCCCCGGGCCGCGCCAGGGCGTATCCGAGCAGGCTTGTCACCAGGAGGGATAACAACGTCCCGGCGATGGTGACAAAACCAGAGACGGCCAAGGCCTGGGTGACCACGCCGCCGGACAGGATGGACTGGTAGGCGCCGAAGTTCAGGGTGTCGGGCAGGATCACGAACCAGCCGTTGCGGGTCACGTGTTCGGGACTGGAGATGCTGGTGGACAGGATTCCAAGGAAGGGAAGCACGACGGCGGTACACGCCACTGTGAGGAGCACACCTTTGAACGCACGCATCATCAGCCCTGGCGGTTCGACTCCGTTAACGGTCCTGCGTTTCCTGCGCTTGGCGGGTATCCCCCTTTCGGCAACGCTGGTTCCGGACGTGCTTTGACGAGTGGCGTCCTGGGTGGTGGTCATGCTTTGTACACTCCGTTCTCGCCGAAAGCGTGGGCGATCTTGTTGGCTGCCAGGACAAGGACCACGCCGATGAGTCCTTTGACCAGTCCGACGGCTGTGGAGACACCCCAACTGCCTCCGACGATTCCGTTGTTGTAGACGTAGGTGTCCAGCACCTCTGAGGCCTGGACGCCCACGGCGGCCTGCTGCAGGATGATCTGTTCGAATCCCACACTGAGCGAGTCACCGAGCTTCAGGATGAGGAGCAGGATGATGATGCCCCGCAAGCCGGGGAGCGTTATGTGCCATAGCTGGCGCCATCGTCCTGCACCGTCCACCGCGGTGGCTTCGTACAGTGACGAATCGATCTGGGACAGTGCAGCCAGGAACAGAATGGTTCCCCAGCCGGTGTCCTTCCAGATCACCTGTGACGTCAGGAGTGCGAAGAAGGTATCCGGGTTGCCCAGGATGTCCAGGGCAGCCCAACCATTGGATCTGAGGAAGTTGTTGACCATTCCCGAGCCACCGAACATCTGCTGGAAGATAGCCACCACGATCACCCACGAGAGGAAATGGGGAAGGTACAGGATGGACTGGACGAGTCTCTTCACCCGCTCTGAAAGCAGGCTGTTGAGGAGAAGCGCCAGGACGATGGGCACCGGAAAGACGAAGACCGTCTGGATCAAGGTCAGGACCAACGTGTTCCGGAGTGCGTTCAGGAAATCGGGATCGCCATTGAACAGCACCTGGAAATTCTCCAGGCCGGTCCACATCGACTCCCAGATCCCCAGGAACGGCTGGTAGTCCTTGAAGGCTATGACATTGCCCAGGAGGGCAACGTAGTGGAACAGCAGCAGAAGGATCATTCCGGGTAAGGCGAACGCCAAGAGCATCCGGTCCCGCCACATCCGCTGCCACCAAGGCTGTTTCCGACGCCCTTCCGGCGCTTGGGCCACAGCCGGCGATCCGGGCGGTTTCCTGCTGGTTTCGATCGTCATGCAACACCTTTCACGGGCTCGTTGGCTGGGAAGGCGAGCGGTTGTTGATACGTTTCATAAATGGTGTGACCGGAGCGGACACCAGCGTCGGCAAGTTCCCAGCAACCCCGACGCGGCCGGTAAGGAGCCCGGCCCGTGCCCGCTCCGGAGCTTTTAGTCCAGCTCGAGCCTGATGGCGTCGTAGGCGGCCTGATTGACGGCCACCGGGTCCGCCCCCTCGTTGATGGTGAACGTCACCGTATTGACTCCACGCTTGAGCAAAGCGGCGTCAAAGCGGAACTCACGGGAGTAGTTCCGCCCGGCATGGGAGCTGCGGTACGTGGCGCCCTTGGCATCGGATGGCTGAAATTCCCACACGAAGGGTTGCCCATTGATCCGGATGGTGAGGTTGGTGGTCACATTCGGAACAGGAACAGCGGACCCCATGGCCCACGCAGCCAAGGCCACCGTCAGCGTGGCCTGCTGCCCTTTCCGTGAGGCTTTTTCCGCGTCGAAGGTATCAAGGGTGAACGACACCGACCACGGAGCCTGCGTTTTTCCGTCCAGGACCTGGTGCTGGATGTAACCCCAGTCCTCAGGGCCGCTTTCGCCCACCACATAGTGCACACCGTCCGGGAAGTCGCCGTCGAAGAAGGTGAAGGCATCATAGCGCCGGGATTCCTGGCCCCGCCGGAATTCAGCCGACGTCCTGTCCGGGGTGCCGAGCTGCCATACGGTCCTGCCGTGGGCAACGGGCTTCCACACCATGTTGGCGAGCCTGACGACACCCTGGTCCACCACAACGTCGTCGATGACGTGCTCACCCCAGACTCCGGGCTTGACCACGGTCACGCGGTAGGTGCCGGGACGGACATTCTTGAGCTCGAAAGACCCGTTGCGATCCACCTCGGCCCAGTACTGGAAGCCTTCGGTGGTGTCCTGTGCCGGCACCCGGTTATCCGACAGGATCACCAGCGCGCCCTCCATGCTCTTTTGCCCTGGCACCTTTGCCTTGCCGGACACTGTGACGCGGGAAGCGGTAGGAACCCATCCTTCCAGCGCCACCCGATCATAGAATGCGGCATGTTTGTCGAAGCGGGCATACGAGACCGCTTCTTCGCGCATGCGCTGCGGATCGCTTCCCTGGGTGAGCAGGACGAAGTATGGTCCGTAGGTTTTCGCCCAGTCGCCGTAGGTGTCCACGGGCATGGCCCCGAAGTGCGTGGCATGCGGCTCTACGAGCAACACGGGCGCTTCAGTGGTTTGATGCAGGGTGAGATCCTGCCGGAACGGACCACCGTTGAAGGACTCGCGGTTGGGCGTGACGGACCAGATTCCGTAGCCATTACCGTACAAGCCGTGCACCGAGTGATCCTTCATGGAAACAGCCCAGTCGTACTTGGTGTAGTACCGGCGGGCATAGGCGCTTCGGGTTCCCGCCAGATCATGCGTGGCGTCCATGACCATCGGACCGGCCTGGAGGTCCTGCGGTGTGGGCATCCGCGCCGCGTCAGCTCGCCACGGCTGGCCAAAGGTGTCCTCCTCCACGCTGGCGTGCGTGAAAATCTCCGGGTCCACCCATGCGACGAAGCGGTGTTGTTCCAGATGCACCCCCGCGTGCTTGGAACTGTGCGAGAAGCGGGGCGCCAGATGGAATCCTGGCTCTCCTGAGCGGAAGATGAAGTTCCATTGCCGCGCATAGGGACCCGAAGCCGAGGCATTGAGGACAGCCGATACCACCACAAAGTCCTGCTCCTGGCGCACGGCGAAAGTGGTTCCCGGCGTGTAGTCGCCACCGGGCGCCCCCAAGACGCTGGTTACCTGATCGAACCGGCCGCGACCGGTGGTGCCGAGCAGTTCCTGCCCGTCCAGCTTCAGGGAGACGAGGCGGGCGTTGCTGGCTTTGTCGAAAACGGCTTGGACACGGCCGTTATCCACGGTGATCTGGGCGGAGTTCTCGGTGAATGACGGGGCCGGGCCACTGGAGGGAGCCTCCTCAGCGGCTACGGCTGGCGTTTGCACTGTAGCGACGGCGGCCAGTGCCAGTGCGGTTCCTGCGGCGCTGAAGGCGTGGAATTCCCTGCGGGAGATCATCGTCGATCCTTTCGAAGGCGGAGGGGTCAACAACATTCATCCACCGCATGACAAGACCGTCAAGATCTTTGACACGTTTCAGGATGCACTGAGAAACCGGTTTCCGCAGAATGACGCGTAAAAACTGACATCGGATGTTTAATTCTTTATCTCACGATGTGAGACGAAAAGCGTTGCCTGAAGGAAAATGGGAGCGCTTACATCCGATCAATTGGTCCTCAAGGTGACTCGCAGCTCCCTCATGGACGGAGGGGACTTCAGTTTTTCCGGGGACCCATCGACGCCCCGACGAGTGCGCCAAGCCCCACCCCGATGAGGATGCCCAAAAAGGGTGACTTGAACACCAACTGGCCAACGATGAGTCCGGCCGCGGCTCCGAGGAGGCAAGCGATCCACAGTGGGTTGTTCATGGCGGCCTCCAGATCAGGTGCGGGGCGCTACTCGACGCGAGCCGAGGACTTTCTTGTGCGGGGAACCCCCCGACTCCGTGTCAGCCTCGCGGATTGCTGACCACGACGCCGAGACGAGATACACCTGGCTCACAAGGTTGAACCAGATCAACAATCCGATGATGATGGCAAACGACGCCAGCACCGGATTGTTTCCGGAACGTGCCAGAAGTTCGGTGCTGAAGAACTGCAGGACCGTGGTGCCGACACCCGCCAGCACCACTCCCTCCAGGAACGCGCGGCGCCCCAGCTTCAGGCCACCGGCAATCCTGAACAGCACGGCCGCCGTCGCGCAGTTCAGCAGGAGCGGAACCACAATCTTCACGGTGGCCGCTATGGGCTCGGTGACGCCCTCGTCCAGGTTGAGCAAAGCGATGAACCAGTCGGCCGCCGTACCAAAGACGAGCGAGACGCCTGCGCTGATGACAAGGATGACGCCGAGGAGCAGCAAGGTGCTGGCATCAATGAGTTTTTGAAGGATGGGGTTGCGTACCAAAGGGTCAGCTTCCATGACCCCCCGGAGCCCTTCCCTGATGCTGGCGATCCAGCCCAGGGAGACGAATATCGTCACAACCGCTGCGATGAGGGCCGTCCATCCAAGTCCGGACGGGTTGAGCAAGGATTGTGGATCCACCAGTCCTTCGCCGCCGTCCACCTGCAGGAGTCCGGGGGCAGCCGCTGCAACACTGTCGATGACGGCGTCCTGCAGGGCAGGGTTGCCACCCAACACGATCCCTGCGATGGCGAAGCCGGTGGTGAGCAAACCAGTCACGGAGAAGAACATGTTGAAGCCGATACCGGCCGCCAGGAGTGGCCCGTGCTGGCGCGTGTAGTGCTGAAAGGAGCGCAGGGCACGGATCGTGTTAAGCCTGGCGAGGACGAGCGCAAAGAATGCGCCGGCTTTCTTTGGCAGTCCCCCGCCCGTGCGCTTCGCAGAGCCCCATTCCTGCCTCTTGCGGAGAAGCTGGAGTTTGAGTTTTGCCAGCTCAGTGGGCAGCGGAGGAACGTCCGCCTCTGTGGCTTGGATCCGTTTGCTGTTCCTCGTCAGTATCGCCGCCAAAGTCGAGCTCTTCCCGTAGCTGCCAAATTCCATTGGTGTCGTGCTCGTAAAGTCCCATGCTAACCACAGGGAAGGTCGCGCGGTAATCTCTGAGAACCGTTTCGGCCTCGTCAAGGTTTTCCTGGGCAACATCGTGAGCCACAGTGACGTGCGGGTGGTACGGGAAAGGGAGCATCCGTTCAAGCGGACCGCTTTGAAGTTTCTCGTGCAATTGCACGCACTCTTCGAAGCCTTCTTCCACGTTAACGAACACCACCGGCGAGATGGGACGGAAAGAACCCGTGCCGGAAATGGTGATGTTGAACGGCTCCTGAGTCCGCGCAACTTCCCTGACGTGTTCGCGGGTAGCGCCCCAGTCCTGGGTGGGTGTGGTGGTGATCAGGGTAATGTGCGCAGGAATGACCTCTGCCATCGGATCGCCGAAAGAGGCCCTCCATTCCTGGAGTTCACGGGCGATCTCGGGCGGGAACCCCAGGATGACACCGACGCACATGGTGTCACCGGTGCCGCAATCGGTCCCGGTAGCAGCGGGCTGGCGGGAGTCGTCCGGACCGGCACCCTGACGGGTGCCGGTGGTGACATTGAGCTGGCCAGCGGAGCACATGGGCTTAGCGGACTCCCTGGATTCCGTGGGAGGCCTGGCCGCGGTACGGCAGGAATCCGACCTTGGAGTAGACGTCCGCGAGGGTTGCGGCAGCGATTTCACGGGCCTTGTCCGCGCCGAGGGCCAGGAGCCGATCCAGTTCCGCAGGATCGGCCAGGAGTATGTTGGCACGCTCCCGGATGGGCGCCAGGTGACCGGAGACGAGTTCAGCCAGGTCGACCTTCAGGTGTCCGTACATCTTGCCCTGGTAGTCCGCCACGATCTTTTCCACCGGTGTGCCGCTGATGGCTGAGTAGATGGTCAGCAGATTGGAAACGCCCGGCTTGTTCTCGCGGTCGTACCGGATCTCCGTCTCGGTGTCCGTGACGGCTGACTTGATGCGCTTGGCGACGGTCTTGGGATCGTCCAGGAGGTTGATCAGGCCGGCCGGCGACTCCGCAGACTTGGACATCTTGGCGTTGGGATTCTGGAGATCGTAGATCTTGGCCGATTCCTTCTGGATGAAGGCCTCAGGCACTTGGAATGTCTCGCCGAAGCGGCTGTTGAAGCGGTTGGCAAGGTCCCGGCTGAGCTCAACGTGCTGACGCTGGTCCTCGCCCACCGGAACACCGTGCGGCTGGTAGAGGAGGATGTCTGCAGCCTGCAGGATGGGGTAGGTGAACAGGCCGACACTGGCGTGGTCCGAACCCTGCTTCTGGGCCTTGTCCTTGAACTGGGTCATGCGGGCGGCTTCACCCATGCCCGTGATGCAGTTCAGGACCCACGCCAGCTGGGCGTGCTCGGGAACCTGGGACTGGACGAAGAGGGTGCACTTATCCACGTCCACGCCACCGGCGATGTACTGGGCTGCGGTGACCCGGGTGCGCCGGGCGAGTTCTGCAGGGTCCTGCGGCACTGTGATGGCGTGCAGGTCAGGAATGAAGTAGACGGCATCGTACTCTTCCTGCATCCGGACCCAGTTGACCAGGGCGCCGAGGTAGTTGCCAAGGTGCAGGGAGTCGGCGGAAGGCTGCATACCGGACAGGACCCGGTGCTTGGCGCCCACGGGGAGCTTGGTGGACGTTACGGGCTGCGGTTGGGCCGCAGCATCAGCCGATGCGCCGGTTTCAGTCGTGGTGGAACTAGTCATGGAGCAATACCTTAGGAAGCTTAGAGCCGGTAGTCGACTACCAGCGGTGCGTGGTCAGAGAAGCGGGTGTCCCACGAAGGCGCCCGGTCAACCACAGCCGAGAAGGCGGCTGCCGCGAGGTCCGGTGTGGCCAAGTGGTAGTCGATGCGCCAGCCCGTGTCAGTGTCAAAGGCCTTACCGCGCTGGGACCACCAGGTGTAGGGGCCGGCGACATTTCCTGCCAGGCCCCTGTGGACATCCCTCCATCCGATTTCTTCGCCGAGGAAGCGGTCGAAGTAGGCACGCTCCTCCGGGAGGAAGCCGGCACGTTTGACGTTGCCCTTCCAGTTCTTGATATCGAGTTCAGTGTGCCCGACGTTGAGGTCGCCAACAACCAAAGCATGGTCACTGTGTTTGGCGAGCTCAGGCAGTCGAACGGTCATGGCATCCAGGAAACGGAATTTGTCGTCCTGTTTGGGGGTTCCCACTTCACCGGAGTGCACATAGGCGCTGACAACGGAGAGAGTGGTGAACTCACCGGCAGCATTTTGCACGGTGTAGTCGGCTTCAACCCAGCGCCCGGACGTATCGAAGTAGTCGTCGCCAACGCCAATGCGGGTAGCGGTTGGCTCCTCACGGGATGCGATGGCCACGCCGGCACGGCCCTTGGCTTCGGCTTCGGTGTGGAGGATGTGCCACCCTTCACCGATGAGTTTCCTGACGATGTCATCAGGCGCCCGGACTTCCTGCAGGCAGAGAATGTCTACCTCGCGCGGCTCCAGCCATTCCGCCATGCCATTCTTGTAGGCAGCCCGGAGGCCATTGACGTTTACTGATGCGATGCGAAGGAAGTCCTTCTTCAATGCCGTACTCACCCGGTCCACTCTAGTCGATGATGGTGCCGGCCACGGGCTCGTCCGAGCCGCCGGAAGACTTGATCATGTCCCGCGCATTCGTCGCCGTAATGGCAATGGTTTCCAGCGCACGGTTGATAGTGTCCTGGTCCGCCGTTGCGCCTTTGGCCCGTTCCTCATCCACCACGCGGACCTGCACCTGGACAATCTTGAATGAATGGTCCAGTTTGAGGTCCCGCACCTCATCAGCTTTGCTGCGTTCGGCAACAACGCGCGTGCCTCCACTGTCAGCAGCGGACGACGACGGCGCGCGGCCGGCTGCGGCATTGAACGCATTTTGCGCTTCGGTCAACTTGGCACCGGCCCGCTGCGCGGCCTTGCGAATACTCACCACCACAAACGTTGCCAAAGCCAGCCAGCCGAAAGCGATGACAGCAACAACCCAGCCCACCACGTCATTCTGGTTGGCCGCGAAGATGACGGCCACCAGGAAGGCAATGATGACAACTGTCATCCCCAGGCCACCGATGCGGAAGCCCTTGAAGATGCCTTTGCCGGCGGGAGACGTGGACGGGTGCGGGTCACCGAGAGATTGCATGTACCCATTCTCTCAAATGAGCAACGGTGCCCTGTCCGCTTCCACGGACGGCGAACAAGGGCTCCAAGGGCCACCAAACGCTGCGGGCGCCCCTCTATGGCTATGCCCTTCCTCTGGGTATGCTCGCCTCATGAGCACCGTTGAAGATCGCCCAGATGTACAAATCCTCAAGGTTCACGAGTGCTGGAGGCTGCTGCGTTCCTCGTCGTTGGGGCGCTTGGCTTTGACCACCGGGGACGGCCCCGAGATCTTTCCGGTCAACTATTTTCCGGAGGACGGCACTCTCATCCTCCGTACCGCTCCTGGGACAAAGATGGATGCATTGTTGGGCAATGAGCCTGTGGCTTTGGAAGCGGACGGCTTCAACGCCTATGGAACCATCGCGTGGAGCGTGATAGCCAAGGGGCTTGCGGAAGCGATTCCCGCGGATGACCCCAGCCAGCAAAGTGCGGCCCACGAGCTCACGCCCTGGGAACCCGGGACCAAGGATCACCTTTTCCGCATCACACCAACAGTGTTGTCAGGGCGGCGTTTTGTCATCAACGATTCACAACGATGGTGGCCTGCCCGGGAACCGTAAGAATGTGCCTCGTGCCAGTCCATACTTCAGCGACCGTACATGAGAGGAAACCATGACAGATTCCACGGAAACCACCGGTTCTCCCCAGCACCAAAGCGACCCGACCTTGGCATTCGATGACTGCTGGGACCTGCTGGCGGCTGCAACCATCGGCCGCATTGGTTTGGTGGTGGATGACCACCCGGAGATCTTTCCTGTAAATTACGTTCTGTTTCAAAGGCATCTCGTATTCCGCAGCAGCCCTGGCAGGAAGCTGTGGGGAGCATTGGCTTCCCGGCCGGGGGTTCTGGAAATCGATGGGTACGATGCCCCCAGCGGGGAAGCATGGAGCGTGGTTGCCCGGGGCGAAACGGAGCTCATGACAGACCCCGACGAGATCGCACAGGTGAACGCATTGGGTCTTGAACCCTGGCAACCCGGAGCCAAGGACAACTACATCCGGCTGGTGCCCCGGGCTTTGACGGGACGAAGGTTCAAAGTCAACGCACCGGATGTGTGGAAGACCAGGACCAACGACCCCCGGCGGGCCTCGTTCGAATAAGGTCCTCACTTGAGGAACAGCTGGCGCAGCCTTCCCGTGGTCAGCATGATGCCGAGGGCGATCATCACCACGTAATAGCCCACATGAATGGCCGTGGCCGGGCTGAACGAGCCCACGCTGATCTGCCGCAGCAGCTCCACTCCGTGCCACAGGGGCATGGCCTGAATGAACCACTGGATGACCTGCGGGTACACGCTGAGCGGGTAAAAGGTGGCACTGAAAAGGAACATGGGCAGCAGGAAGAAGTTGATCCAGTCCATCTGCTGGAAGGTCTTCATGAAGCTGGTGATACCCATCCCGAAGCTCGCGAAGCCGAAGGCGATCAACACCGAGGCTGGAATGACCAGGATGGCCCACCAGGTGGTAATCAGTCCCATCACTCCCATGACAGCGGTGAATCCCGTGGCGTACAACAGCCCCCGAAGGAGGGCCAGGAAAATCTCGCCGATCGCCACGTCAAGTGGCCCCAAGGAGGTGTAGAGCATCCCTTGGTACAGCTTGGCGAAGTTCATCTTGAAGAAGACATTCCACGTCGAGTCATAAATGGCCCCATTCATGGCGGAGACGGCCAACAGTGCCGGGGCAATGTAGGCGGCGTAGCTGATTTCCTCACCACCTGGGCCCTGAACCGTTCCCACAATCGAGCCCATGCCCACACCCATGGCAAGCAGGAACAGCACAGGTTCGAAGAATCCGGAGACCATCACCAGCCACGTACTGCTCTTGGCCGCCATGAGCCCACGACCCACAACAGCCTTCGCATTGCGCGAGTACAGCGAACCGAACTTACGTTCGCGGGCAAGGTCGGTGGCGCTGTGGCCACCTGTCAGGACACTCATGAACCCATCCTTTTCACAAACTGGCGGCGCACCAGAACCCAGCCCACCGTTGCCGTCGCCACCAGGTACACCACGTGGGTGATGGTCAACAGCGGGTTCTGGTCCATCCCGTAGGTGAATACCCTGCCCAGCTCAGTTCCATGCCATACCGGTGAAATCCAGCCGATCCAGCGGACCGCTACCGGCAGGGAATCCAGCGGAAAGAATGTCCCCGAGAACAGGAACAGCGGCATCACGATGAAGCGCTGCACCAAAGCGAACTGCCCTTTGTCCTGTTTGATGCTGGCCGCATAAGCCATGAGCGGGAGCCCGAAGGACAACGCCGCCACCGTGGCCACGATGGCTGCCACCCAACCCCATGGGCTGGGTGAAGCCCCAAACAGTGCCACCACCACGAAGTAGACCACCGACTGCAGCAGGAACCTCACCGTGCTGGCCATGATGTGGCCGCTGGCAATCTGCTGCGGAATCAGTGGCGAGGCATGTGGACCGTAGAACACGCGGCGCCATTTAAAGCCATCCATGATGGGGTAGGAAAATTCTCCGGACGCGGTCATCACTGCCGCTGAGACCAATAGGGCCGGAGCCACGAACTCCAGGTAGCTGACGCCACCGAACGCTGCCTCGCTGTTGGCATCCACCAAGCTGGCGAGACCGACTCCCATGGCGAAGAGGTACGCCACCGGCTGGCCCACGCTATACAGGACGACGGACCAGCCGTAGTTCCGCATGACACGGAGGACCTGCTCCGCGTAGAAGAACGAACCCCAGCGTCGCGCCCTGGCAGCCGAAACCTCAGGTGAGTGGGCTCGCAAGGGACGCTCCGCCGTCGTGATCGGTTTGTCGGTGCCGCTAGTCAACAAGGCTCCTCCCCGTCAGCCGCAGGAACACGTCCTCCAGCGACGAGCGGCGCACCAACGATGTCAGTGGCCGCAGCCCACGCGCAGTGACCTGCTCCAGCGCGGCCTCGCCGTCATGCGCGTAGATAAGTACGCGGTCAGGCAGCGTCTCCAGCCGCTCACCGATGCCGTGAAGTTCGACGCCGATTGTCGCGTTCCGCTCGGACCCGAACCTAAGCTCCAGTACTTCGCGCGACGAGTGTTCACGGATGAGGTTGGCCGGGGAGCCTTCGGCCATGATGCGGCCTTTGTCCACCACGATCAGGCGGTCGCACAGTTGCTCGGCCTCATCCATGTAATGCGTAGTGAGGATGAGCGTCACACCACTTTCCTTGAGCCGGAACAGCCGGTCCCAGAGGATGTGGCGGGCTTGGGGATCCAGGCCGGTGGTGGGCTCATCCAGCAGGAGGATCCGTGGCTCGTTGATGAGGGAACGGGCGATGGTGAGGCGGCGCTTCATGCCACCGGAGAGGGCGTCCACCTTGGAATTGGCTTTGTCCGTCAGCTGCGCGAATTCCAGGAGCTCGTCCGCTTTGGGCCGCAGGTAGCTCAGTGGCAGGCCGAAGTATCGCCCGTAGACGATCAGGTTTTCCCGGACTTTGAGTTCTTCATCCAGATTGTCCTGCTGCGGTACGACGCCCAAGTGCGCCCTCACTTCAGGGCCGTGGGATTCGGGGTCCAGGCCCATGATGGTGAGCGATCCTGAGGTGCGCTGGGAGACGCCGCCGATCATTTTCATGGTGGTGGACTTGCCCGCGCCGTTGGGGCCCAGCAGCCCGAAGGACTCCCCCGCCGGTACGTCGAAGGAGATGTTGTCCACGGCGGTGAGGTCACCGTAAGCCTTGGTGAGATTCCGCGCGCTGATGACGGTGGGTCGGTTCATGTCAAAACTGACTTGCGACGATTCTGACGGTGTTGGCGACGGTGTAGGAGAGCGGGTTGCTTCATTGTGCACCCTCAGCAGACTAGTAGCACCCACTGACATGTGAAAGGGCTCTTGCAGATATTTTGCAAGAGCCCTCTCATTTAGAACGTGTGAATTTAGGCGATGCCAGCCTGGCGCTCAGCGCTCTCCACAACATTCGCGAGCAGCATGGCGCGGGTCATCGGACCTACGCCGCCCGGGTTCGGGGACAGCCAGGCGGCGACGTCGGCAGCTGCCGGGTCCACATCTCCGGTGACAACAGCCTTACCGTTGCCGTCGTCCACACGGCTGACGCCGACGTCGAGCACTACTGCGCCCGGCTTGAGGTCTTCAGCCTTGATCATGTGCGGCACTCCGGCGGCGGCAATCACGACGTCGGCCTGCTTGAGTTCCGCGGGCAGGTCCACCGTGCCGGTGTGGGCCAGGATCACCGTGGCGTTGACTTCCTTGCGGGTCAGCAGCAGACCGATGGGGCGGCCGATGGTGACGCCGCGGCCAACCACCAGGACACGCTTGCCCTTGAGTTCGATGTTGTGGCGCCGCAGCAACTCCACACAGCCCTTGGGCGTGCAGGGCAGCGGAGACTTCATCTCGCCGTTCACATTGGCCACCAGGCGGCCAAGGTTCATGGGGTGCAGTCCGTCGGCGTCCTTATCCGGGTCCATGGCTTCCAGGATGACGTCCTGGTCAATGTGCTTGGGAAGGGGCAACTGGACGATGTAGCCGGTGCATTCCGGGTTGTCGTTCAGCTCACGGACAACCTCCAGGAGGTCCTCCTGGGAAATGTCTTCGGGGAGGTCTCGGCGGATGGACTGGATGCCAACCTCGGCGCAGTCCTTGTGCTTGCCGCCGACGTACCAGGTGCTGCCGGGGTCCGAGCCCACCAGGATGGTGCCCAGGCCGGGGACGATTCCCTTGGCGGCCAGGACGGAAACGCGAGTGGTCAGTTCTGCCTTGATGGCTGCGGCGGTGGCCTTGCCGTCGAGGATCTGTGCGGTGGACTGTGTCATTCCATCTGCTCTTTCTGGTGGGTGACCTGTGTGGGGAAGCCTCATAGGTGGCTCATGCCAACGGGACCCGCCGCCGTAGGTGTGGCGGCGGATCCCGTCGACTCCGGTTCAATGACCGGGCATTGCTTGTTGATCCGCGGGAGCGTGGGTTACCACTGCTCGTGCTGCGGGTACAGCGGGAAGTCAGCGGCCAGTTTGTCGACGCGGGCCTGGAGGCTTTCGACGTCGGCTGAGGAACCTGCCTTGAGCGCCGTAGCGATGATCTCGGCAACCTCGGTGAACTCGGTTGCACCGAATCCGCGGGTAGCCAGGGCAGGGGTGCCGATGCGGAGGCCGGAGGTGACCATCGGCGGGCGGGGGTCGAACGGAACAGCGTTGCGGTTCACGGTGATGCCCACCGAGTGCAGGAGGTCTTCTGCCTGCTGACCGTCCAGCTGCGAGTTGCGCAGGTCCACCAGGACCAGGTGAACGTCGGTACCGCCGGTGAGGACAGAGACGCCGGCCTCGGCAACATCGGACTGGTTCAGGCGGTCAGCGATGATCCTGGCACCTTCGAGGACACGCTCCTGGCGCTCCTTGAACTCTTCGCCGCCGGCGATCTTGAAAGCAACAGCCTTGGCGGCGATCACGTGCATGAGCGGCCCGCCCTGCTGGCCGGGGAAGACGCTGGAGTTGAGCTTCTTGGCCCACTCCTGCTTGCCAAGGATCACACCGGAACGGGGGCCGGCCAGGGTCTTGTGGACCGTGGAGGTGACGACGTCGGAGTACGGCACCGGGTTGGGGTGCAGTCCTGCTGCAACCAGGCCGGCGAAGTGCGCCATGTCCGTCCAGAGGAGCGCGCCGACTTCGTCAGCGATGGAGCGGAAGGCAGCGAAGTCCAGCTGGCGGGGGTACGCGGACCAACCGGCAATGATGACCTGCGGCTTCTCGGCAATGGCCTGCTCGCGCAGCTTGTCCATGTCGATCCGGAAGTTGTCCTCCTCAACCTGGTAGGCAGCTACGTTGTAGAGCTTGCCGGAGAAGTTGAGCTTCATGCCGTGGGTCAGGTGTCCACCGTGTGCAAGGGACAGGCCCAGGATCTTGTCGCCCGGGGTGATCATCGCGGACAGCGCAGCAGCGTTTGCCTGCGCACCGGAGTGCGGCTGGACGTTCGCGTACTCAGCGCCGAAGAGTTCCTTGACGCGGTCGATCGCAAGCTGCTCGGCGACGTCGACGTACTCACAACCGCCGTAGTAGCGGCGGCCCGGGTAGCCCTCGGCGTACTTGTTGGTCAGGACGGAGCCCTGGGCTTCCATGACGGCGCGGGGAGCGAAGTTCTCCGATGCGATCATTTCCAGGGTGCCGCGCTGGCGGCCAAGTTCCTGGTTGAGGACTGCTGCAATCTCGGGATCGAGATCGGCGAGCGACTGGTTGCTGACAGACGCGGAAGTGGTTGTGGTAGTCACGGAATTCTCCTGGCTAGGCAACGGGTGGTGCTACAGGTCAGGCTACCGGCAGCAGCATTCCCGCGTCCCCTTTTTTGACGGAGGGATCGGTCACGTGCGTGCAGCGGTAAGACATGACCCTCGGCCCAGGCGTACGATCCGTGGTCTTCATGATTGCCGCTCCCTGGTGGTAGTCCACCCAACGCCAGTTGCGACCCGTTAACAGTACAACAACGCGGCACAGGTAGGCTTGATCGTGTGACTGACTCCACCGCTTTCGTTGTAACACTCTCCTGCCCCGACCGCCCCGGCATCGTCCATGCCGTCGCGGGAGCATTGCTTGAGGCCGGCTGCAATATTGCCGACTCCCAGCAGTACGGAAGCCCCAGCACCGGCAACTTTTTCATGCGCGTGGAGGCAACGACGTCGAACTCCCAGGCGGAACTGACGGCCGCACTGAAGCCGGTGGCCGAATCCTTCGGAATGACCTGGCAGATCAACCCCGTGGGCGAAAAGGTCCGCACCATCATCCTGTGCTCCAAAGACGCACACTGCCTCAACGATCTGTTGTTCCAGCAGCGCACCGGCACCTTGCCTATTGACGTTCCGGCCATCGTGTCCAATCACCGTGACCTTGAGCCGCTGGCAGAGTTCTACGGCATCCCGTTCCACCACATTCCGGTGACCCCCGAAACCAAGCCACAGGCCGAGGCTCAGCTGCTGAAACTGATCACCGAACACGATGCTGAACTCACCGTCCTGGCACGCTACATGCAGGTCCTCTCCAACGATCTGTGCACGGAACTGAACGGTAAGGCCATCAATATCCACCACTCGTTCCTCCCCTCATTCAAGGGCGCCAAGCCGTACCACCAAGCCCATGCGCGCGGCGTGAAGATCATCGGTGCGACGGCCCACTATGTGACCGCAGACCTCGACGAGGGTCCGATCATCGAGCAGGAAGTCATCCGCGTTGACCACGCCCGCACGGCCGCCCAGTTCGTCCAGATGGGCCGCGATGTGGAGGGCCGCACGCTGGCTCAGGCGGTCCAGTGGCACGCCGAACACCGGGTTCTCCTGGACGGCACCCGCACCGTGGTGTTCAACTAACACCGCTCCTATGCTGGGTTTATGCGGGGCATCCATGACGCCGACCACGAGGCTGACCTGGCTGTCTTCTACGACCGGCAGGCGCCCGTCCGGAATACCCGCGCGCTGACCCCTCACAGGGTTGACTCCCGGGAGTGGTTCATTCGTCTCTTGAAGGCCGAGCACCGGCACTCGGTGTTCGAGTTGGGCTGCGGAACCGGTGTAGAGGGTGTGGAGTTTGTCCGCGCCGGGCTGCATTACACCGGAGTTGACCTGTCCCCGGAGAGTATTCGCCTTGCCCGCTCCCACGGTCTTGACGTGTCGGTTGCCAGTGGGCGGGACCTGCCCTTTGCCTCTTCCGTTTTCCCGGCGGCATGGTCCATGAGCACCCTGCTTCATGTGCCCAACACCCGGATACACGACGTCGTCCGTGAACTTGTGCGGGTCACCTCACCTGGTGCGCCGATCGCCGTCGGACTCTGGTCGGGGGAGGATTGCGAGGTCCTGAACCCCGAGGACTTGGAGGAACCGCGGCGTTTCTTCAGCCGCCGCAGCGACGAAACCGTGCAGCGGATTTTTGGCGAACACGGCGCGGTGGAGCACTTCCGGACCTGGCCCGAGGGTGCGGGCGTGGAGTCCGGTCCCGGCGCGGGCAACTGGGTGCAGCACTACCAGTTCCTGGTCCTCCGCACCCCCTCACCCAACTAGCTCGCAGCTGAGCGCGTTTTGAGCCCTCATAACGCGCTCTGCTGCGACTCAGTTGGGTGCGGGGGTGACTTAGGCTGGCTTTATGGCTCCCTCATACACTTTCGCCGGGGACACTCCGGCCATCCATGAATCCGCCTTCGTGGCGCCCACCGCATCCATCATCGGCAAGGCCACGTTGGCCCAGGACTCCAGCGCCTTCTATGGCGTCTCCGTCCGCGCAGATACATCTGCGATCAGTGTGGGCGCGGGGTCCAACCTGCAGGACAACGTAGTCCTGCATGCCGACCCCGGTTTTCCCTGCAGAGTCGGCGAGCGCGTTTCTGTAGGGCACAGCGCGGTGGTCCATGGGTGCACTGTGGAGGACGACTGCCTGATCGGCATGAGTGCAACCATCCTCAACGGCGCGGTGATCGGATCAGGCTCGCTCATTGCTGCCGGGGCGGTGGTTCTGGAAGGCACAGTCATTCCCCCGCGATCCCTAGTGGCAGGCGTGCCCGCGAAGGTCCGCCGGGAGCTGACTGATGAAGAGTTCGAGGGCGTGAAGCACAACGCCGCGCACTACAAGGAGCTCGCTGCTGCGCACCGGGACATGCACGCCTAAAGTCGAAATGCGGGGCCCGCTCTGCGCACTAACCCGGGGGTTTAGTGTGCAGAGCGGGCCCCGCAACGTAAGAGACTAGTCCAGGGAGATGGGGCCGAGCTCGTCCAGCAGGTCTCCCGGTCCGGGGTTGCCGGCAGCGGACGTGCCACCGAGGTGGTTCACCACTCCCCACACGGCGTTAAGGCCAGTGGTCACGGCGCCCTCTGCCCAGCCCGCGGTAAAGGACACGTCGTCGCCAGCGAGGAAGATGCCGCGCTGGTGCTCCGGCAGCTGGTCCTGCTTGAAGTGGGTGAAGAGCCTCTGCTGGTACCGGTAGTGGCCGGGCAGGTTTGCCTTGAAGGCGCCCATGAAGTTGGGGTCGGCTTCCCAAGACACGGTGATCGGCTGCCCCACAATGTGGCTGGCAATGTCCACGCCCGGGTAGATCTGCTCCAGCGAGTGCAGCATGAGCTTCACGCGTTCCTCGGCGCTCAGGGCCAACCACTTCAGGGCGTCATCATTCCATGTGTAGGACAGGAGCATCACGGCGGGCTTGTCCGGGCCGTCGTCGAGCAAATACGTCGCCCGGTTGAGGCGGTCGGTGAGCGTCATGGAGAGGACTTCGCGGCCCGTTTCCGGGTCGATGTCCTTCCAGAACGGGCGGTCCACCATGACGAATGTCTTGGAAGACTGCATGTAGTGCGAGCGCTCGATCGCCGTCCACAGTTCTGCAGGGAACAGCGCTTCCTCGGTGTGGATGCGTGTGGACAGCAGCCAGGACTGGCAGGTGGTCACTACGGCCGGGTACGTGGCCTCGCGCCCCCAATTTTCGCGGACCAGGAGGTCTCCGTTATCCGCCCGGCGGATGTTGTCCACGGCTCCGCGCGGCGAACCGGAGTGCAGGGATGCCAGCGAGGTGCCTTCCGGCCAGTACTTAAGGCCCGACGGCGCGTGGTTCCAGAGTGCCTCGGGGAGCCTTTGCGCTCCTCCCGCGATGGAGCGGTGCTGGTCGTCGGCGTCGGTGTAGACCACTCGAAGGATTTCGAGGATGGAGTTGGGGAAGTCGGTGTCCCAGCCGCCGGTGCCGAACCCCACTTGGCCGAACGCCTCGCGGTGCGCAAAGCCGGCTTCCTTGAAGGACTTGCTGGCGGCAATGAAGCCATAGAAGGTCTGCTCATCCAACTCTGGAAGGAGTGCGTTCCACAGTTCCTTGATCCGCTTGGTGTCGCGGGCCTTGATGGCTTCCTGCATTTCGGCGAAGGCCGCGCCATCGTTCACGGCTGCCTTCCAGGCGTCGGCCACTTCGAGGAAGAACTCCGGCAGCTCATCAGCCGTGGTGGCGTAGTGCTTCTTGCCCGCGAGTTCAATCACGGTGGAAGAAGTTGCCGGCGCCATGGGATTGGGGAACTCGTTGGTATCCAGGCCCAGCAGGTCCACGTAGTGGTAGAAGGCCTTGCCGGACACCGGGAAGCGCATGCCGCCAAGGTCGGCCACAACACCGGGAGCAGACGGGAAGCTGGCAGTCCGCAGACGTCCACCGATCTGGTCGGCCTCGTAGATGACCGGCTTGAGGCCAAGCTTCATGAGTTCGTACGCGGTCACCAGGCCGGACAGTCCGGCGCCGATGATGGCCACTTCCGTTCCGTACAGCTCCTCGGGGACTGAGCCCAACCCGTCGGGGTGTGCCAGGTAATGGTCGTAGCTGAACGGGAAGTCCGGGTTCAGCATGGTGATGGGGGCAGCGGCGGCCTCACCCGAAGTGACCTCGGCGAGAGGGAGTTCTGTGGCAATGGTCATGAGTTTTCTGCTTTCACAGGTTCCGGGCTCACGGCCCTGGTGGTTAGATCACGGTAGTCCTGCTCGCTGAGCGCGGCTACCTTGGAGTTTCGGCGTCCATAGCCGAAGTAGATGGCAATGCCCACGAGCATCCAAACCCCGAAGGTGATCCACGTGTCGGCGCCGAGGTTGAGCATCAGATACGCACACATCAGCGTGCCCAGGATCGGTGTGATCGGGTACAGCGGAACCCGGAAGCTCCGCTCAAGATCGGGGCGGTTGCGGCGCAGGTAGATGACGGCCACATTGACCAGGGCGAAGGCAAAGAGCGTGCCGATGCTGGTGGCGTCCGCCAGCGCACCAAGCGGCACCAGGCCTGCGGTGAGGGCGACGGCGGTACCTATGATCAGCGTGCCGGCCACCGGGGTGCCGGTTCGGCGGGAAACGCGGCCAAAGATTTTGGGCACCATTCCGTCGCGGGACATGGAGAGCATGATGCGCGTTTGGCCGTAAAGCACCGTAAGTACGATGCTTGCGATCGCCAGCACAGCGCCGACAGAGAACACCAAGGCGATCCAGGGCTGGCCGGTGATCTCGTGAAGGATCTGTACCAAGGCAGCTTCGGTACCGTCGAACCAGTTCCAGGGGCGGGCGCCGATGGCTGCTACAGCAACCAGGACGTAGATGCTGGTGACGATCACCATGGAAAGCATGATGGCCCGGGGCAGGTCACGCTTAGGGTTCCGGGCTTCCTCACCAGCTGTGGAGGCGGCGTCAAACCCGATGTAGGAGAAGAAGACGCTGGACGCTGCGGCGGAAACACCGGCAGCACCCATGGGCAGCAGCGGCTCGAAGTTGCCTGCGTTGAAAGCGGTGAAGGCGACGGCGCAGAAGAAGATCAGGATGCCCACCTTGATGATGACAATGGCGGTGTTGATCCATGCGCTCTCGCGGGCGCCCCGGACCAGCAGAACCATGGCCAGGACTACGATCACCATGGCCGGTACGTTCACCAAGCCCCCGTCTCCTGGCGGCTGGCTCATGGCATCGGGCAGGACCTGGCCGAACGCGGCAAGGGTCTCGTTCACGTATTGCCCGGCGCCAACAGCAACGGCCGCCACAGAAACGGCGTATTCCAGCACAAGGCACCAACCGCAGATCCAGGCCATGCCTTCGCCCATGGTGGCGTAGGAGTAGGAGTAGGACGAGCCTGCCACCGGAACCAGCCCGGCCATTTCGGCATAAGACACGGCGGAGAGCAGCGCAGCCACACCGGCGATCACGAAGGAAATCCAGATGGCAGGTCCTGCCAGCGGCACGGACTCGCCAAGGATCACCAGAATGCCGGTGCCCAGCGTGGCACCAACGCTGATCATGGTCAGCTGGAGAACTCCGAAGCTGCGGACCAGCGGTGTTCCGCCCTCGCCGCTTCCAGCCTCGCTGACCATCTGTCCGATCGGCTTGCGGCGCAGGAGCTGCGCACCCAGGCTCGGCCTGGCAGTGCTTGCCGCTGCCGGGTTTTTAGTGTTCACAGGCACAGTCACCCTTGACGTCCCTTCAAAGTAGTTTCGATTTCCCCTCCACAAGACTGGCATGTGAGCCACCTCTCACCGTGGTGCAAAATGACCTATAGTGTTCAACCATGAGACGTAATGCACACTATCAAGAGGCGGCTCCGGCGGCTTTGTCCGGACAGGTCAACGTTGACCTGACCGCCATTTCAGAGAATGTCAGAGCCCTGAAAAAGCGCAGCAAGGCGCCGTATTTCATGGCCGTGGTCAAGGGCAACGCCTACGGCCACGGACTAGTTGAAGTAGCACGAACAGCAATAGACGCAGGCGCGGACTGGCTTGGGACAGCCCAGCTCAGCGAGGCCATAACGCTGAGGCAGGCAGGCATCACAGTGCCTATACTCTCCTGGCTGTATCTGGCATCCCAGACAAGCGCCACCATCCTTGAAGCACTGGAAAACGACATCGATGTCTCCCTCGGAAGCGTCGGCCAACTGGAGGCGCTCGCAGGTATCGCCCAACGCCTGGGCCGCCCCGCCGTCGTTCATCTGGAACTGGACAGCGGACTAAGCCGCGGCGGTGCACGCAAGGAGGATTGGCCTGAACTCGTGGCGCAGGCCAGGCAGGCTGAGCTCGACGGCAACCTTTCCGTACGCGGCCTGTGGACGCACCTGGCCTGGGCCGATGTTCCTGCGCACCCGGGAAATGCCACGGCGGTAGCCGAGTTTGAGGACGCCGTCCGCCAGGCACACGAAGCCGGCTTTAACCCCGAACTCCGGCACGTCTCCAGCTCCGCGAACATCCTGGACCGCCCCGAATTCCACTTCGACATGGTCCGCGCCGGGCTGGCCATCTACGGACTCGCTCCGGCCGACCACCTGAACCCGGCCGACTTCGGCTTGCGTCCGGCACTGAGCGTGACGGCGCCCCTGGTGATGGTCAAGAAGGTCCCCGCCGGCACCGGCGTCAGCTACGAGCACCAAGCGATCACCTACGAACCGCGGTACCTCGGGCTCATTCCGCTCGGTTACGCGGATGGCATCCCCAAGGGCATCAGCGGCCGTTCGGTGGTGAACATTGCGGGCCGACGGGTGCCGGTCATCGGCAAAGTGTGCATGGACCAGTTCATGGTGGATCTTGGCCCGGACGCTTTGGGAATCGGCGTGGGTGACACCGCGGTGTTGTTTGGCGATCCGGCAGACGGGGCGGCGAGCGCCGACGATTGGGGTGCCGCGATCGGCAGCCACGGCGACGAGATCATCAACAGGATCGCGCCCCGGCTCCCCCGCGCTTACGCAACTACCGCTTACCAGTGCCCCGACTACCAGGAGCCGGCCACCGCCGGGCAGGGCAATGTCGCCTGAGCCCGCCACCGCCCGCCTCAGTTTCGTCACGCTCGAACAGTTTCTGGAGCAGCTGCCGCCGGAGTTGACAATGCTTCACGACGGCGGCAGCGGCGCCTCGCTGTTGCGGTGGGTGGAACCGAGTGAGCTCGAAGACCCCACACCGTACCTGCCGGAGGGTGAGTTCCTCCTCACCGCCGGGTTGCCTTTCCTTGGGAAGGGCGGCTCGGCGGCCAAGGTGGATGCCTATGTCCAGCGGCTGGTGGAAGCCAAGGTTGCGGCGCTGGGGTTCGGTATCAGGCCGTATTTCGACGCCGTCCCGGACGTCTTGCTCGACGCCTGCCGGAAGCACAACCTCACCCTGTTCGAAGTACCGGAGTCCGTGCCGTTCGCCGCCATCGGCCTGGAATTCTCACAACTCTTGGAGACCGACAACGCCAGGGTTTTCCGGCAGCTGGCAGAGACCAACCGGCAACTCATGCGGGCGGTCCTCTCCCCCAGGCCGGAACACGAACTGCTGGCCGCCTTGGTGCAGAGGGTGCCCGTGTGGGCTGTTCTGGTGGGCGCTGACGGGCGGGTCCGGGCGCGCGGGCATAATGCCGGCGGCAGCAACGGCGTCGAACATTCATTGCTCTCCCCCATGTTGGAGCGGTTGCTGTCCGGCAGCGGTCCGCGGGTGGAGATGGACGGTTTTGAGCAGCCAGGTTCGGCACTGGTGTTCGGGCATCCGCTGCGCAGCACCAAGGACGCCAACCTGGGCGCACTGATTCTCGGCTCGGAGGGGCCGCTGACGCCCGCCCAGAACAACGTGGTGCAGTCGGCCGTTGGGCTGTTGGAGCTGCTGTTTCGGCAAAGGACCAGTGGCTCGCTGGCCCCAAGTCAACTGGCTACCGCGGTCCTGCTGCATCCTGACTCGCTGGCCTCCGGCTCAACCAAGCACGTCAACGGTCTCAAGGACTTACTGGCCCAGAGCATATCCTCCACCAGGTCCGGGCAACTGAGGGTGGTCCTGGGCATCAGGGTGGACGGCGCCGCGGACGACGGGCCTGTTCGTGAGCTGCTGCAATGGCGCAGGCTTTTCGACACCAAACTGGTGGAGATCACCGACTACGGTTTCGCTGCGATCACGCGCTTCAAGGTGGACGATTCGCTGGTATCCGATGTGGAGAAACTCGGTTGGCGGCTGGTGATTGGCGAAGCGACCGAACTTCTCGGGCTCCAGGCAGCCTACAAACGTGCGGACTCCCTGCGCAGCCGCGTGGTGACAACCGGCAAGAGCGCACGTGTGGATGAGGTAACTTGGTCCGTCGCCGGACTTTTGGGGCGCGAAGCCGGGACCCTCCTGGCCGAACGACTCCTGGCGCCCATACTCGCATTGGAAGCTGATCGGCGGGACCCACTGTTGACGGTGCTGCGGGGTTGGCTCAGTGAAAACGGCAGTTGGGACGGTTCTGCCAAGCTGCTGGGATTGCACAGGAACAGTGTGCGGCGGCAGATCGGCGTGCTGGGGGAACTTCTGGACATGGACCTCAATCAGGCGCAAGTGCGGGCTGAGCTCTGGTTCGCGCTGCAGTATGTGGACGAGTTGGTGGCAGCGCTTCCTGTTGATGCCGGCAGCACCACCTAGACGACAGAAGAGGCGTCTAGGTATCGGCATCCTCAGCACCTAATTTGGCCGCTTTCGGCACCTAGTTTGGATGCTTGGCTGCTGGGGAAGCCCCGTGACACATAGGCTTCAGGAACGCCGACCCCACCTAACTCAGAAGGAGCAACACAATGCCCACACTCATCACCGGACTTCGGGTGTCGATCGTCGCCGCGCTGGGAGTGGCTCTGCTCGCTTGGATTATGTCAGCCCCGTTCTCAGGCCAGGAAATCGCGGAAGCAGCGTATGTAGAGCAGCGGCACGATGTGTCGGACGGAAGTTTCCGGTTAGAGCTGGGCATCTCTAACAACGGCATTCTTGGCACGCTACTTATCGCAGGATTCATCGCCTCCCTCGTGCATCTTCTCAGAAACCGCCGGCGAATCCTGAACTAGTGCTCCCACTCCTTATACAGTTCCGGCCGGCGTTCGCGCAGGTACGGGACCTCATCGCGAGCTGCCTTGACTGAATCTGTACCCACCTCGGCGAACAGCAGGGCGGCCGACTCCCCCGCCGCCGCCAGCAAGGAACCATCCGGACCTGCCACCACACTGCCGCCCAGGAAGTTGTACACGTCCTCATGGCCGGAGTGGTTGGCGTAGGCCACGTTCAGCTGGCTTTCCAGCGCACGGGCGCGGATGAGCACTTGCGGAACGTTGTCGAATCCGGCAGAAAGGGCTGTTGGCACCAGGAGGAGTTCGGCGCCGCGGGTGGCCGCCGCGCGGACTGCCTCAGGGAACTCGACGTCGTAGCAGATCAGCATGGAGGTGCGGATCCCGTTGAAATCCACGACGGCGGGAGGTTCTTGGGCGGCCACGAACGCCTTGTGTTCCTCTGCGCCAAAGAGGTGAACCTTTGCGTAGTTGAGGACTTTGTTGCCTGTGGCGTCCAGCAAAGTAGCCGTGATGTTCCAAGCGCCTTCAGCGCGAGGGGGCTGTGCGCCGTCGTCGTGACCTGGTGCATCCTGAGCCGGGGCCGGAAGGCTGTAGACCAAGCCAATGTTGTGCCTGCGGGCGATGCCGGCCAAACGTTCACGTATGCCCGGGAGCGTGGCAGGGTCCAATTCGGTGTGCAGACGCAGAGGGGCATATCCCACGGGGAACAACTCTGGAGTCAGGAGCAACCCGGCCCCCGCGTGGGCGGCGCGCTGCGCGGCGTCGTCGATTGTGCGCAGGTTCGCCTCAACGTCCATGACGGAAGCGTTCGCCTGCAGGACTGAGAGCAGCATCATTACCACCTTGGTTTCGCCTGTTCCCGGCTACCTGACACAGGCCCGGGGTTTCTTCTTCAAGCGTAGGCCGCGCCCGGGTATCAAGGGCCGGGCGTTTGGACCCGCCGGTAGCAAAATCGGGACACATTGCCCCCAACCTCCCGTTGTGAGGCCCGCTCTGCACCCAAAATCGTGGAATTACCCTGCATAGCGGGCCTCACAACGGGTACATGTCAAGTGTTCTTGCGTTGGAGTATGTCGGCAATGATTGACTCCTTGTGTTCACTTCTTGACTACAAGCTCGCTTGTGGGGCAATCTTCTTGTCATGTCCGCAACGCAGCGCTCAACGAAGAGCCATCCAAGAAAACCCGGCTCGCAGTCCGCACTGCGCCACCTCAATCAGCAACGCATCATCGAATGCCTGCTGAGCGGGCCCTCCACGCAAGCAGAGCTCTCGCGGCAGACCGGGCTATCCACGGCAACGGTTTCCAACATCGTCAAAATCATGCAGGACGCCGGTCTGGTATCAACGGAGCCCACCACAAGCTCCGGCCGCCGGGCAACCAATGTGCGGTTGAACAGCAACGGTGCCGTCGCCGTCGGAATCGACTTCGGACGCCGCCACCTGCGGGTAGTCCTGGCCTCGCTGGGCTATCACGTCATTGCCGAGGATTACATCGAATTACCCCTTGGTCACCAGGCAGAAGAGGGCATTGCTGCCGCAGTCCTGCTGCTGGAAAAACTGCTGCAGGAAAACGGGATAGACCGTACCGCGGTAGTGGGCGCGGGCGCAGGCATCCCGGGCCCCATCGATCGGCGATCCGGCACGGTGGCCCAGGGAGCAATCCTCCCAGAATGGGTGGGCATCGACATCCTCCATCGGCTGGAGGAAGCACTGAACTGCCCCGTGTTTGTTGACAACGACGCGAACCTGGGCGCCCTGTCCGAAGTGACGTGGGGCCCCCACAGCGGAGTCTCAAACCTCATGTTCCTCAAGATCGGCTCGGGCATCGGCGCAGGCCTGATTCTCAATGGATTCCCCTATTACGGCAACGTGGGCATCACCGGGGAAATCGGCCACGCCACCATTCACGAACACGGCCTGGTGTGCCGCTGCGGCAACAGGGGTTGCCTGGAAACGATAGCGTCCACCACCACCATGATCGAGTTATTGGGGCGCGGCCAGGAGGCACTGCTGACGCCGCAGGACATTGTCCGTAATTGCCTCGCCGGCGACTCCGCAACCCAGCGCGTAGTGGACGACGCCGGACTGGCGGTGGGCCGCGCCTTGGGCAACGTGTCCAATCTGATCAACCCGGAAGTCATTGTGGTGGGCGGCCCGTTGGCGGGCCTGGGCGACCTCCTCCTGGACCCTATCCGGAGGGGCCTGGTGCGCCACGCTGTGCCCGTGGTGGGCGAGACGACGCACCTGGCCATGTCCTCCCTCGGAGCACGTGCAGAAGCGCTGGGAGCGGCTGCGTTGGTGTTCCAACACGCCGGCATTACCGGTAGGTAACGAAATCGTTAGCTGGATCATGCGTTCAAGTCTTGACGACAAGACGGGTGATCCAGTTTACTTTTTCATCAGACAGCCTCGCCATTGCGGGGCCGACAACGAAGTCATGCATTGGAGGCGTAAGGGCTGATGACATCCCTCGACACGCAAGGTGATCCCATCCTCTTGGAGATGCGCTCGATCACGAAGGAATTCCCAGGCGTGAAGGCCTTGTCGAATGTGAGCCTGCGCGTGATGGCCGGCGAAATCCACGCCATCTGCGGTGAGAACGGCGCCGGCAAATCCACGCTCATGAAGGTCCTGTCCGGCGTCTACCCCTACGGCAGCTACACAGGCGACATCGTGTACCAGGCCCAGACGCAGCAGTTCAAGGACATCCGCGCAAGCGAAGCCGCGGGCATCGTGATCATCCACCAGGAACTGGCGTTGATCCCGGAATTGTCCATCATGGAGAACATCTTCCTGGGCAACGAACCCACCAAATGGGGCGTCATTGACTGGGCGGAAGCCCGCAAGCGCTCCCTCGAACTCCTGGCCCGCGTTGGCCTCCGTGAGGATCCCGATACCCCCATCAAGGAAATCGGCGTCGGCAAGCAGCAGCTGGTGGAGATCGCCAAGGCACTGAACAAATCCGTGAAGCTCCTGATCCTGGACGAGCCCACGGCGGCACTGAACGAATCCGACTCCCAGCACCTGCTGGACCTGATCCTTGGCCTGAAGGGCAAGGGCATCACCTCGATCATCATTTCCCACAAGCTCAACGAGATCGAACAGATCGCGGACGAGATCACCATCATCCGCGACGGCAAGTCGATCGAAACCCTGAACGTCAAGCGGGATGGTGTGGACGAGGACCGCATCATCAAGGGGATGGTGGGCCGGACGCTCGAGTCCCGCTTCCCGGATCACGAGCCGAAAATCGGTGAAGTCTTCTTCGAGGTCAAGGACTGGACCGTGGGTCACCCCCAGATTCAGGACCGCCTGATCTGCAAAGGCTCCAACTTCTACGTCCGCCGCGGCGAAATCGTTGGCTTCGCAGGTCTCATGGGCGCCGGACGCACGGAACTTGCCCGTTCCCTGTTCGGCCACTCCTACGGACGCTTCATCAAGGGGCAGGTGTACAAGGACGGCAAGGCAGTCAACCTCCGCAGCGTCCGTTCAGCGATCGACGCCGGACTCGGTTACGTCACCGAGGACCGCAAGTCCTTGGGCCTGAACCTGCTGGATGACATCAAGACCACCACAGTGTCGGCAGCGCTGGACAAGATCAGCAACTACTCCGTGGTGGACACCCGCAAGGAATTCTCCGTTGCAGAGGAATACCGGAAATCCCTGCGGACAAAGACTCCCTCGGTTGAGGAAGGCGTTGCCAAGCTCTCCGGCGGTAATCAGCAGAAGGTGGTGCTGGCCAAGTGGATGTTCACTGATCCGGACCTCCTGATCCTGGATGAGCCCACCCGCGGTATCGATGTTGGTGCCAAGTACGAGATCTACGGCATCATCCAGAGGCTTGCCAACCAGGGCAAGGGAGTGATTGTCATTTCCTCGGAGCTTCCTGAGCTCCTGGGCCTGTCCGATCGGATCTACACCATTTTTGAAGGCGCCATCACCGGTGTCCTGGAAAAGAACGAAGCAACCCAGGAAAGCCTCATGAAGCTCATGACTTCCGCCCGCAAGACAGCCTGACCGTTGGCCCAGCCTTACCCCTTCCTGACACAAGGACCAAAACAATGAACGCGCTCAAGAAGCTATTTGGTGGCAATACCCGCCAGTTCGGCATGATCTTCGCCCTGGTGGCACTTATCGTCTTCTTCCAGATCTTCACCGGGGGCCGCACGTTGACCCCGGGCAACGTGATCAACCTGTTCAACGGCAACTCCTACATCCTGATCCTGGCTATTGGCATGGTGCTGGTCATCATCGCCGGCCACATCGACCTCTCGGTGGGTTCCGTGGCCGCATTCGTGGGCGTATCGGTTGCCCTCGCCATGCGGGACTGGGGCCTGCCTTGGTGGGCAGGGGTGCTCTTCGGCCTGCTTCTGGGCGCGGTGATCGGCGCCTGGCAGGGACTTTGGACAGCGTATGTGGGCATCCCGGCCTTCATCGTGACCTTGGCCGGCATGCTCCTGTTCCGTGGCTTCAACCAGTTCGTGGGCAAATCCAACACCATCCCGGTGTCCAAGGAATTCCAGTTCATTGGTTCCGGTTACCTGCCCGAGATCGGCCCGAACACCGGATTCAACAACCTCACACTTCTCATCGGAATTGTGGCGGCAGCCTTCGTTGTGATCATGTCCCTGCGTGCCCGTGCAGCAGCAAAGGCCCTTGGCGCCGACGTTCCCGAGCTCTGGGTAGAGGTCACCAAGCTGGTCCTGATCTGCGGTGCCATCCTCTACGCAACGTACCTGTTCGCCACCGGCCGCCCCGGAACGTCCTTCCCCATCCCCGGCCTGATCCTGGCCGTTCTTGTGCTCATCTACGGATTCATCGCTGACAAGACGGTCCTTGGCCGTCACGTCTACGCCGTGGGTGGTAACCGCCACGCAGCCGAGCTGTCCGGCGTTCAGTCCAAGAAGGTCAACTTCATGGTGATGATGAACATGTCCATCCTGGCTGGCCTGGCAGGCATGATCTTCGTTGCCCGCTCTACTGCTTCCGGCCCGTTCGACGGCGTCGGTTGGGAACTGGATGCCATTGCAGCCGTCTTCATCGGTGGCGCCGCCGTTACCGGTGGTGTTGGCACCGTGATCGGCTCGATTGTAGGTGGCCTGGTCATGGCTGTCCTCAACAACGGCCTCCAGCTCCTGGGTGTTGGCGCCGACCTCACCCAGATCATCAAGGGCCTGGTGCTCCTGGCCGCAGTCGCCTTCGATGTCTACAACAAGTCCCAGGGCAAGCGGTCCATCACGGGCATGCTGATCAAGGGATTCCAGCGAAACAACAACGAGATCAAGCCGGACGAAACCACGTCCACCAAAGAGGTCATCTCCAAGGAAGCGTAAACCGCTTCCCCACGACTCGCTCCACCCCACCCACACAGAAAGTGAACCAAGATATGCGAATGTTTGGTAAAGCAGGAAAGGCAGCAGCAGTCGCTGCCATCGCGGCACTGGCGCTGACAGCCTGCGGCCGCACTGACAGCGGCTCAAGCACCAGCACGGCAGGCGGGGAAGCGTTCCCCAAGGACTCGCTGATCGGCGTCGCACTTCCGCAGAAGACCAGCGAAAACTGGGTCCTCGCGGAGAAGCTGTTCAACGATGGCCTCACCGGCGCCGGCTTCAAGGCCGACGTCCAGTTCGCCAACGGCGGCGTATCCGAGCAGCAGAACCAGATCAGCGCCATGGTCACCAAGGGTGCAAAGGTCATCATTGTGGGAGCCATCGACGGCGCTCAGCTGGGTACGCAGCTTCAGCAGGCCAAGGACTCCGGCGCCACAGTGATAGCATACGACCGCCTGCTTCTCAACACCGAGAACGTGGACTACTACGTGGCGTACGACAACTTCAAGGTAGGTGTCCTTCAGGGCGAGGCCCTGTTGAACGGCATGAAGGCCAAGAAGGCGTCCGGTCCGTACAACATCGAGCTCTTTGCCGGCTCTCCCGATGACGCCAACGCGAAGGTCTTCTTTGACGGCGCCATGAGCGTCCTGAAGCCGAAGATCGACGACGGAACCCTCAAGGTCCTGTCCGGCCAGACCACGTTCGAGCAGGCTGTGACCCAGGGCTGGAAGGCTGAGAACGCCCAGCGTCGTGCTGACACGCTGCTCACCGGCAGCTACGGCAGCGCGTCTCTGGACGGCGTTCTCTCCCCGAACGACACTTTGGCCCGCGCAGTGCTGACGTCCGTCAAGGCCGCCGGCAAGCCGCTCCCCATCGTGACCGGCCAGGACTCCGAAGTTGAGTCTGTGAAGTCGATCATCGCCGGCGAGCAGTACTCCACCATCAACAAGGACACCCGCAAGCTCGTTGAGCACGCCATCACCATGGTGAAGGACCTCCAGGCCGGCAAGGAACTGGAGATCAACGACAAGGAATCCTACAACAACGGCGTCAAGACCGTCCCGGCTTACCTTCTCCCGCCGCAGATCGTGACTCTGGAGAACGTCAAGACGGCTTACGTTGACGATCCGGTACTTGGCCCGCTCACCAAGTAACTGATCACCAGGTAACACCTTTACAAGCAAGCCCCGGTCCGCCAGCAGGCGGGCCGGGGCTTTTGCTTGCCCTCCACCTTTCACAGCCCACGCATAGCTTCGGCAGGCTTGCCGCACAGCAGCACTTACGAGTCTTGGATCTGCAGCCCACGTCCAGTGGGCCCACCAAATGTGCAGGTCAAGAGGAGAAATGTGAGCGTCCTTGCCCGAAGCGTAGGCAATGCCTTCCGCAACAAGATCAGAACGGCGGCGGTTGTTGCCGTCCTGGCCGTAGCCATCGGCCTGGCGTTGGCCATGCTCGTGGCCAACCAGGCCGTCGGTGCCAAGGTTCAGGAGCTCAATGCCTCCGTGGGCACCACCCTGACGGTGAATCCGGCTGGTGGCCAAGGCTTTGAAGGCGGCGGTGAACCACTCACGACGGCGGAGGCTGAGACTGCGGCTTCGGTCGCCAATGTGACATCGGTGGTTGGTACCAAGGCCCTTCGTCTGCAGACGGCGACCACGGCTACCACCGAAACCACGCAGCAGGCCGGCCCGGGCGGTGGCTTCGGTCCCGGCGGGCAGCAGGCGACGGTCAGTACCAACCTGACGGCCGCCGTCGACGCCGGTACGCTCGGCAACCGCAACGGGTCCACCGGAACAACAGGCAGCACCCAGCCAGCGCGCACGCTCCCCATCACGGCGACGGGCATCGGCGCCGAGGTGGACACCACCGGCAAGGCCCTGGACATCACCAGTGGCACCGGCTTGGGAGACTACGCGGCGTCGGAGGCGAAGGCCTTGGTAGGCACGTCCCTGGCTGAGAAGAACAGCCTGATGGTGGGCTCCACATTCACCATCCAGGACAAGACGTTCACCGTGGCGGGCATTTTCGACGCCGGAACCACGTTCGGCAACAACGCCGTCTACGTGACCCTCCCGGAAGCCCAAACACTGGCCGAGACCCCGGATGAACTCTCAACCATGATCGTCACGGTCAACAGCATGGAAAACGTGGACAGCACCAAAACTGCCGTCCAGGACGCCCTCGGCACGGACAAAGCAGACGTCACCCAAGGTCAGCGCAACCTCGAAACCGCCGTCAGCTCACTGGACAGCGTCAAAAACATCTCGCTGATCGCGTTCATCGCGGCACTGGCCACTGCCGGGATCATCATCCTGCTCATCATGGTCATGCTGGTCCGCGAGCGCCGCCGCGAAATCGGTGTCCTGAAAGCCATCGGTGCCCGGAACCGTACCATCGGGTTGCAGTTCGTCCTTGAGTCGTTGGTCCTGGTGGCCCTGGGCAGTGTGGTGGGCGCCGTGATTGCTTCCCTGGCCAGCGGCGGCATCGCCTCGGCTCTGATCAGTTCGAACACCACAACGACGGCGGCCACCACCACCCAGCGTGGCGGCGGGCTCGCAGGTGCCATGCCTAACGGCGGCGTCCCGGGTGGCGGGATGGGCGGTGGCCAGGGCGGGCCGTTCGGTGGAGCTTCCCAGTTGCTGACCTCCGTGACAGCGAGCGTCTCCCCCGGGGTCCTCGCAGCAGGTATCGCAGCCGTGTTCGCAGTAGCCATCATCGGCGCGTTGGTCCCGGCGTTGCTGACCGCCCGCATCCGTCCCATCGAAGTACTCCGAGGAGAATAGCCGTGATTGTAGTCAAGGACCTGGTCCGTCAGTTCAAGTCCGGTGACCGGACCATCAAACCCGTCAACGGCGTGAATTTTGAGCTTGAAAAGGGCTCGCTGGCATCCATTGTGGGCAAGAGCGGCAGCGGCAAAAGCACACTGTTGTCCCTCCTGGGTGCGCTGGACAAACCCACCTCAGGGGACGTCGTCGTGGATGGCGTCAGCCTGGCCGGTCTGCCGGACGGCAAGCTGACCGAGTATCGCCGCCGGGACATCGGATTTGTTTTCCAGCAGTTCAACCTGATCCCCAACCTCAGCGCAGTGGACAACGTGATGCTGCCCATGGAGTTCGCCGGTGTCCGCAAAGCGGCCAGGTTGCAGCGGGCCAAAGAGCTGTTGGTGCAGGTGCAGTTGGACCCGGAGAAGCACTCACGCCGCACCAACCGATTGTCCGGTGGCGAGCAGCAGCGTGTGGCGATTGCCCGGGCGCTGGCCAACGAGCCCAAGCTGATCCTCGCCGATGAGCCCACCGGAAACCTGGATGAGCAAACCGGTGAGCACATCATTGAACTGTTGAGCTCCCTGAGCCGCGATCACAACACCACCATCCTGGTAGTCACGCACGACCGCAGCCTGGCCCGGAAAACCGAGCGTTGCTTCCGGCTTCAGCAGGGCAGGCTTACCGAGGAGGTCAGAACCGGATCGCGTCAATGACCTTGACACGCACCGCCACGAGCGCAGGAATGGCTCCGGCGAGTGCGCCCACAAGGACGGCTGCGCCGAACCCCATCAGGGCGGCCTCGATGGGGAAGGCCGGGCTGTGTCGGACCCCGGCCTGCCCTCTTCTGCGCACCCGTTCCCGCCCGGCGCACCCCACGTTCCCCCAGGGCGCACCCGTACCCGCCCGGCGCACCAGAGGTTTACGGGAGCGGTGGGCGCGAAAGGGTGCGCACCACGTCCCTGTAACCGCTAAGACCTGCCCGAAATGAGAGGATGAACGGCATGACACTTCCTATCGCCGTGCCGTGGCTCTTCACCCAGACCAACCAGGATCCCCGGGCAGCAACCGGTCGGCCGCTGCGGTGGGGTGTGGTGTCCACCGGCAACATTGCCAACAGTGTGTCTCAAGACTTGGCACTGCTTGAAGATGCGGAATTGTATGCAGTGAGCTCCCGCACCCAGGCGGCCGCAGATACGTTCGCCCGCGCGCTTGGCTTCACCAAAGGTTACGGGGACGACGGCGACGTACCCGGCTACCAGCGTCTGTTCGAGGATCCCGCCGTGGACGTCGTATACGTGGCGACGCCGCATGCCCAACATTTTCAGATTGCCTCGGCCGCTTTGCGGTCAGGGAAGCACGTCTTGTGCGAGAAAGCCCTCACCATCAACGCCCGCGAAGCCACCGAGCTGGTGAAGCTGGCTCGGGAGCAGAAGGTGTTCTTCATGGAAGCCGTCTGGAGCCGTTTCCTGCCGAGCATGCAGCGTGCTTTTTCCATAGCTGCCTCCGGCGAACTCGGGCAAATCCAGTGGGTCAGCGCCGATCTCGGTTTCCCGGCACCCTACGATCCCACCGCACGGATTTGGGCTCTGAACGACGGCGGCGGAGCGCTCCTGGACATCACCGTCTACCCGCTGCTGTGGGCGCTGGGAACACTGGGCTTCCCGCAGTCGGTCACCGCAATCGGCACGCTCAACGACGACGGCGTGGACAGCCAGAACGCCTTGACCCTCGGCTATGACACGGGTGCGCAGGCGCAGCTGACGTCCTCCCTGATGGCACACGGACCCCGGACGGCCACGGTAGCCGGCGGCCTCGGTTTCCTGCAGGCTGTGGGTTCCGTGAACAACCCGCGCGAGCTGCTGATCCGGATTGGTTGGGACGAGCCGCGGCGCGAACAGTTTGACGTTGTAGGTATTGGCTACACGTACGAACTCCGTGAAGTGACCCGGTGCATCCAACAAGGCCTGACAGAAAGCCCGGTGATGCCGCTGGAGGACTCTATCAACGTCATGCGTCTCTTTGACGGCGTGCGGTCCCAGCTTGGAATCCGGTACCCCAACGACGCGCCGTGAACTGACCTACGGTGAATTGAGCACTCGCGGCTGCGTTGCGAGGCCCACTATGCGCCGTAAAACCCAGGGATATCCCGCAGAGGAGGCCTCACAACGAAAGGCCAGTGCCGCCGTCGTAATTTAACCCAGGTGCGTTAACGCCCTTGGCGAGCTGGTTGCCGTGCCAGCTTGCGGTCAAGGGACAGCGCACCCGGCCCGAGGAAAACGAACGCTATGGAAATAGCGAAGTATACGATCAGGAGCTCGGCCGTGACACCGGACTTGTCAGTGAGCAAGGGTTTGCCCGCTTCGGTCACGAACCAGATCCCCGCGAACATGATCGCCGCCAGGAAACCAGCCACCCGGGTCAGGGCGCCGAGTACCAAGAGCAGCCCCAGGCCCAGTTCACCGGCGATCACCAGCCACGCCACAACCTCGGGCTTCTGCACACCCATGGCAGCCACGGACGCGGCAAAGGCGGCGTGCCCGGCCAGGAACTTCTGGAAGCCATGGACCATGAGGAGCGCACCGAACACCACCCGCAGGATGGTGACGCCGCGGGAGGAAGACTTGGGAGACGGGTGAAGGAATTTCACGGATTCCAATCTGTCATGCCTTCGTCCCCACCGCCAACCCGTACCCGCCACCAACCCAACTGGGTCGCAGCTGAGCGCGTTTTGACGGCTCAAAACACGCTCAGCTGCGACCTAGTTGGGTGAGTGGGGGCAGAATGGGAGGTGGCCCTCTTTCGGGGGTCACGTTTTTCAAGAGGGCCATTGCGGATGGAGCAAGCATGCAGGTTGACGTTGTAGTTGTTGGCGGAGGAGCCATGGGATCGGCTGCGGCCTGGCAACTGGCCCGGGCGGGTCGCTCAGTAGTTCTGTTGGAGCAATTTGAGGCCGGCCACCACATCGGCGCTTCGCACGGCGCCACCCGCAACTTCAACACCGCCTACGCCGAGGCCGACTACCTGGACCTCCTCGCCGAGTCCAAGATCCTGTGGGACGAGCTGGCGGCAGAGCACGGCGCACCGCTTCTGGACATGGTGGGCCTCGTGAACCACGGAAACGTCCCCCGCCTTCAGGAGGTCCGGGAAGCCCACGAGGCACGGGGCATCGAGAGCTACTTCATCTCCCCCGACGAAGCTGCCAACCGGTGGCTGGGCATGAACTTCGCCACCGACGTCCTCTTTGTTCCAGGCTCCGGCCGGATCCGTTCGGCCGACGCCCTGGTGGCGCTACGGAAATCAGCGGAAGCACACGGTGCCGTCTTTAAATACTCGACGCCGGTCCATGACATCCGGATCGACGGCGGCGAATCCGTGGTGGTAGTGACCGAGGAGACCGAATACACCGCCAGCCGCGTGGTGGTCACGGCAGGTGCATGGACCAACAAGCTGGTCAGCAAGCACGTGAAACTGCCCGCCTTGGTGGTGACGCAGGAGCAACCGGCCCACTTCACTCCCAGGGACAACACGCTGGTGTGGCCGAGCTTCAACCACAGCCCGGACCCGGATCCGAACAACGAAGCCTACGAGTACTGGTATAGCCCCGTCTACGGCATGCTCACTCCCGGCGAAGGCGTCAAGGCCGGCTGGCACGGCGTCGGCCCGGTCATGGATCCGGACGAGCGCACGTTCGAGCCCATCCCCCACCAGATGGAAGCGTTGGTGCGGTACGCCGAAGAGTGGCTTCCCGGCGTCGACCCCTCCACCGCGGTTCCCATCAGCTGCACTTACACCACCACGCCCAACGAGGACTTTGTGCTGGACCGTTTCGGTCCGCTGGTGGTGGGCGCAGGCTTCTCGGGTCACGGCTTCAAGTTCACGCCCGCTATCGGCCGGGTGCTGAAGGACATCGTCGACGGCGGCTTGGCACCTGAGCGGTTCCGCGCGGACCGCTAGGAGTTTTTGTACAGATAATGCCCCCAAGACCGCGTCTTGGGGGCATTAGCTGTACAAAAACTCGGAGCTCGGGCGCCCGTGAAAGGCACCCGAGCTCGAGGGACTACTTCAGGGTCGCGAGGACCTTGTTGAACGTAGCCGACGGGCGCATGATCTCTGCGGCCTTGGCAGCGTCCGGACGGTAGTAGCCGCCGAGGTCGACGGCGGTACCCTGGACTGCGGCCAGCTCGCCGACGATTGCCTCTTCGTTGGAGGTCAGGGCGTCCGCGATTGCCGCGAAGTCCTTGGCCAACTCGGCGTCTTCGGTCTGCTTTGCCAGTTCCTGGGCCCAGTACGTGGCCAGGTAGAAGTGGCTTCCGCGGTTGTCCAGCTCGCCAACGCTGCGGCGAGGGGACTTGTTCTCCAGCAGGAAAGTTCCCGTGGCGCGGTCCAGCGTGTCGGCCAGGACCTGTGCGCGGGCGTTGCCGGTGGTGGTGGCAAGGTGCTCGAAGCTGACGGCAAGGGCAAGGAATTCGCCCAGGCTGTCCCAGCGGAGGTGGTTTTCCTTGACCAGCTGCTGGACGTGCTTGGGAGCGGAGCCACCGGCGCCGGTCTCGAACAGGCCGCCACCGTTGATCAGCGGAACGATGGAGAGCATCTTGGCGCTGGTGCCGAGCTCGAGGATCGGGAACAGGTCCGTGAGGTAGTCGCGGAGGACGTTACCGGTGACGGAGATGGTGTCTTCGCCCTTGCGGATGCGCTCCAGGGTGAAGGCCGTAGCCTCAACCGGGGAAAGGATCTTAATCTCCAGGCCCTCGGTGTCGTGGTCCTTGAGGTACTCGTTGACCTTGGCAATCAGGTTGGCGTCGTGGGCGCGGGTCTCGTCCAGCCAGAACACGGCCGGCGTCTGGGAAGCGCGGGCACGGGTGACGGCCAGCTTGACCCAGTCGCGGACCGGGATGTCCTTGGTCTGGCAGGCGCGCCAGATGTCACCCGGGAAGACCTGGTGCTCGGTGAGGACGTTGCCCTTGCTGTCCACGAGCTGGACGGTGCCAGCTGCCTGGATCTCGAAGGTTTTGTCGTGGCTGCCGTATTCTTCGGCTGCCTGTGCCATGAGGCCCACGTTGGGAACGGTGCCCATGGTGGTGGGGTCGAACGCACCGTTGGCGCGGCAGTCGTCCAGGACAACCTGGTAAACGCCGGCGTAGGAGCTGTCCGGAATGACAGCCAGGGTGTCGGCTTCCTTGCCGTCCGGGCCCCACATGTGGCCGGAGGAACGGATCATGGCAGGCATGGAAGCGTCAACAATGATGTCCGACGGAACGTGCAGGCTGGTGATGCCCTTGTCCGAGTCCACCATGGCCAGTGCGGGACCGTCTTCGAGGCCCTTGGTGATGGCTGCCTTGACGCCTTCGCGGACGTCCTCCGGCAGGTCTTCCAAGCCGCTGAGGATCGCAGCGAGGCCGTTGTTCGGGCTGATGCCTGCGGCTGCGAGCTGCTTGCCGTAGGTCTCGAACAGCTCGGAGAAGTAAGCCTTGACCACGTGGCCGAAGATGATGGGGTCAGAGACCTTCATCATGGTGGCCTTCAGGTGCGCGGAGAAGAGGACGCCCTCTTCCTTGGCGCGGGCAACCTGTGCCTTGAGGAACTCGTCCAGGGCGTCGGCGCGGAGCACGGTGGCGTCCACAACTTCGCCGGCCAGGACGGGGAAGTCCTTCTTGAGGACCTTGGTGGTGCCGTCTTCACGGACCAGCTGAATGGTCAGGGAATCGTCAGCCTTGAGGACAACGGACTTCTCGTTGGAGCGGAAGTCGTTCTCACCCATGGTGGCAACGTTGGTCTTGGACTCCGGGGTCCAGGCGCCCATGGAGTGCGGGTTCTGGCGGGCGTAGTTCTTCACCGACAGGGGCGCGCGGCGGTCCGAGTTGCCTTCGCGCAGGACCGGGTTCACGGCGGAACCCTTGATCTTGTCGTAACGCGAGCGGATGTCCGTCTCGGTGTCCGAGGAAGGGTTGTCCGGGTAGTCCGGCAGGGCGAAGCCCTGGGCCTGGAGCTCGGCGATGGCAGCCTTGAGCTGCGGCACGGAGGCGCTGATGTTGGGCAGCTTGATGATGTTGGCTTCCGGCTGCTTTGCCAGTTCACCAAGTTCAGCAAGGGCGTTGCCCGTGCGCTGTTCTTCTGTCAGGAAATCACCGAAGACGGCGATGATGCGGCCGGCCAGCGAGATGTCGCGGGTCTCCACCTCTACCCCCGCGGTGGAGGCGTACGCTTCCACGATCGGCAGGAATGAGTACGTTGCCAGCATCGGCGCTTCGTCTGTGTGGGTATAGATAATCTTGGCCATTGGCGGGGTTCTCCCTGAAAGTCTGCAGATTTCAACATCTCCTAACTTACCCGAGTAGACCGTTTTGACGGCTCTTCGTGTCCGGGATCACTCTCCGCATTACCGTCCGGGAAAGCGATTTACGCTCGACGGCGGCCTGACCGTCGCTGCCGCCCGCCGCCGTCGTACGCCCCCCTCCAGCAGCTCAACAAGAAGTGACAGCAAAATATCACAAAATGTGAAACATCTCTTTACAAACTTGTCATACGTTGGGTACCTTCAATCTCGTCAGTCGGCGGTCGCCATCACTGGCCGCCTCACTCCCTCGATAGGTAGGAACAACGTGACAAAAACCAAGACCCTGGCCACAAGCCTGCTGAGTCTGTCCGCTGCCGCAATCCTGGCGCTGGTTGGAACCACCAGCGCCAACGCGGCACCGGTCAACACTACAGACTCCGGCAGCGCTGCGGTCAGCAGCCATGTAGTGTCCGACGCCGGCGCTGCAGACTACTGGACCCCGGAACGCATGAAGAATGCCAAGTCCGGCGAAATCCTTGCCGCGAAAGCCCTCGAACGCGGCAAGCTCCTCAACCTCGGCAAAGCCCGGGTCACCGAAGCCCCGGGCGCCATCAGCAGCATCGCAGGCCAGCAGGCCTCTGCTGATTCCAAGGTCATCGATCGCAAAGTCAACCAGAGCGAAACGCCGGTCAAGCACATCGGCAAGATCTTCTTCACCCTTGGCGGCTCCAACTACGTCTGCTCAGGCAACTCCGTCACCGCGGCCAACAAGAGCACCGTCTCCACCGCCGGACACTGCCTCAACGAAGGCCCCGGCGCCTACGCCACCAACTTCGTCTTCGTCCCCGCCTACCTCAACGGCGCCGCACCTTACGGGAAGTGGACGGCAAAGGCGCTGTACGCCCCCACCCAGTGGGCCTCCAACGGAAACATGCAGTACGACACCGCATTCGCCGTCATGAACACCCTCAACGGCCAGCGCCTCGCCGACGTCGTCGGTTCCTCCGGCGTCCAGTTCAACGCCGCCCGCGGCCTGAGCTACAAGGCCTTCGGATACCCGGCCGGCTCGCCCTTCAACGGTGAATCGCTCAAGAGCTGCTCCGGCAAGGCCACCAACGATCCCTACAACCCGCAGTTCAACAGCCAGGGAATCCCCTGCAACATGACCGGTGGATCCTCGGGCGGCCCCTGGTTCATCGGCACCAGCTCCACCGGCTACCAGAACTCCGTGAACAGCTACGGATACGGCAGCAACTCCACCACCATGTACGGACCGTACTGGGGCACCGTGATCCAGTCCACCTACAACACTGCTGCAGCGGCTTCGTAGCGGACTCTCTAATGTAGGCACGTCCCTGTTAACTACGACGGCGGCCGTCCCCTTCCGGGGGCGGCCGCCGTTGCGTTGGGCTTCTTGGGCCCTAGCGGGTTCCTCTTCTAGTGGAAGAAGTGGCGTGCACCGGTGAAGTACATGGTGATGCCGGCAGCGTTGGCTGCGGCGATGACTTCCTCGTCACGAACGGAACCGCCCGGCTGGACCACGGCGCGGACACCGGCGTCGATCAGGATCTGCAGGCCGTCGGCGAACGGGAAGAACGCGTCCGAGGAAGCAACGGCACCGCGCGCACGCTCAGGTGCGTCGCTCGCGTCGGCGTTGGACGCACCGCCAGCACCGTCGACGTCGGACTCCACCTTCACGCCCAGCGTGTTGGCGCGCTCGACGGCCAGGCGGCAGGAGTCCAGGCGGTTGACCTGGCCCATGCCGATGCCCACGGCGGCACCGTGGTTGGCGATCAAGATGGCGTTGGACTTTGCCGCGCGGCAAGCGGTCCAGGCGAAAGCCAGGTCCGCAAGGGTTGCTTCGTCGGCGGCTTCGCCGGCAGCGAGGGTCCAGTTGGCGGGGTTGTCGCCGTCGGCGTCCACCTTGTCGCTCATCTGGACCAGGACGCCGCCGGAGACCTGGCGCATCTCGGAGGGGTAGCGGCCGTAGCCCTCGGGCAGTGCGAGGAGGCGGATGTTCTTCTTCTTGGAGAGGATCTCCACAGCTTCTGGCTCGAAGTCCGGGGCGATGACAACCTCGGTGAAGATGTCGGCAACCGTGCGGGCCATGCCTGCGGTGACGGTTCGGTTCGCAGCAATCACGCCACCAAATGCGGAGACGGGGTCGCAGGCGTGGGCCTTGGCGTGGGCGTCCGCGATCGGATCGGCAGCGTCTGCGGAACCGACGGCCACACCGCACGGGTTGGCGTGCTTGATGATCGCGACCGCGGGCTCGGCGAAGTCGAAAGCAGCGCGGAGGGCGGCATCGGCGTCAACGAAGTTGTTGTAGCTCATGGCCTTACCGTGCAGCTGGTCCGCCTGGGCGATGCCTGCCGGGGCGGCCTTGTCCACGTAGAGTGCGGCCTGCTGATGCGGGTTTTCGCCGTAGCGAAGGACCTCGGAGCGTTCCAGGGACAGGCCGGCGTAGGCGGGCCAGTCGATGATGCCGTCGCCGTCTTCGTCCAGGAACTGGCTGGCCGTCCAGGAAGCCACAGCGTTGTCGTAGCTGGCCGTGTGAGCGAACGCCTTGGCGGCCAGGCGGCGACGGGTGTTCAGGTCGAACCCGCCGTGTGCAGCGGCGTCGACTACTGCGCCGTAGAAGTTGGGATCCGTGACGATGGCGACGGCGGCGTGGTTCTTCGCAGCCGAACGCACCATGGCGGGGCCTCCGATGTCGATCTGCTCAACCACGTCATCCTGGGCTGCGCCGGACTTCACGGTCTCCACGAACGGGTAAAGGTTCACCACCACGAGGTCGAAGGTTTCGATCTCCATGCCGGCCAGGGTGTCCATGTGCGCCGGGACGCGACGGTCAGCCAGGATGCCGCCGTGCACGCGCGGGTGCAGGGTCTTGACGCGGCCGTCCAGCATTTCCGGGGAGCCGGTGACTTCTTCCACTTCCTTGACCGGGATGCCTGCGGCGGCGATCTTCTTGGCGGTGGAGCCGGTGGAAACAAGGGCGACGCCGGCTGCGTGCAGGCCCTTCGCGAGCTCCTCCAGTCCCGTCTTGTCGTAAACCGAGATCAGTGCACGGCGGATGGGAACACGGTCAAGCTGCGTCAAGCTCACAAAAGTCTCCGTCTTAGTTCGCGTAGATATCGCGGGTGGATTCGCGGGTGTGGGGATACGGAGAGTTTATCGTGTTTCGTTGCCGCCCCGGTTTTGCGTCGTTTCTGCCCTGCGTTGCAAGGCCCACCATGCGTGCCACCTCCCGCTCGCGGGAGGCACACCCGGCCCCACAAAAACACCCCCTACATTGCGAGGCCCACTCTGCGTGCCACATCCCGCTCGCGGGACGCACACCAGGCCCCACAAAAACACCCCCTACATTGCGAGGCCCACTCTGCGTGCCACCAAGGGCGCGAAAGGCGCACACCAGGCCCCACAACTCAGGGCAGACAAGACATTACGACGACGGCCCACGCCACCCGCGCGACACCAACGCATCGCGTATCTTGCGTTCGGCATGAGCCCACCCGCCCTTCATCTGGACATCGGAGAATTTCAGGACGATCCACCCCAACGCGCGAAGCCTATCGTCACGTTCGATGTCCTTCCCCCACTGCACAGGGTCGGAGCGGTGATGGTCGCCCTCATATTCCATGGCAATTTTGTACTCCTTGTATTGGAGATCGGGCGTCGATATGTATCTCCCGCGCTCGTCGAAGATCGGCGCGGTAACCGCTGGCTCCGGCAGCCCGGCATCGACGATTTTCAGGCGTAGCCTCGACTCCTGCGGAGAATCAACCCCCAACCTCAGCAACGGTAAAATCTCCCGGGCCATTCTGATTCCCTTGACCTTGGGGCGTCTATTGATGACTTCCTGGATCGCCTCAAGCGAGGACAGGGGATTCTCCCGTGCCAACAGAAAATCCCCGGCAGCCACAAGCGACGACCTTCCCATGTGCCTGGCCAGATCCACCCATGTCCATTCCGGCGACGTCAATTGAACTCCGTTCAACATACGAACGTCCCGAGCAAGCAGTGGAGCCCGATGCCCGATTACGCCCCGACGCTTGACCCTCCCGATCTCTTGCCGTCGGGTCACATGGATTAGCCCGCTCCTGCCCTCTTCCTCGAGATAGATGGGGAGCGGCATGGACCACAACAGCGCTGCAGTGACATGGCTGACTGCACAGCGCTGTGTCACAGCGGTATGAAGTCGGCCCAGCAATGCGAGGTCCAATTCGCTTGCTCTTGCCAAGCGAATGCCACGACTCGGCGTCACAAGGTCTTTCGTCTGGAGTCGCCAGCGCGGCACTCCGGCAGCATAGGCATCGGCGACGAGAAAGCCCCGAGTGTCTACATTCGAGGGCAAAGGAGTGAGATTCCGCATGGATTCATGCTTGCCGGAAACGATGGCTCGCATTCGGTTATCCACAGAAATCGCCCTTCGGGGGGGCTCTTGACTGTTCCTCCACACCCCTTGTGAGGCCCAATCTGCGGCCCAAACCACCAACCAAACAGGCAAAGCAGGCCCCGCAACCCAAAGCCCACCCCTTGTGAGGCCCACTCCGCGGCCCAAACCACCAACCA
>NZ_SDXQ01000048.1:142566-151135 GCF_006964045.1 Arthrobacter sp. TS-15
CCACACACGCAAAGCAGGCCTCACAACATAGGGTTGATCCATGGAAGCCACCGAGGTTGTTCTTGTTGCCGATGTTGGGAAGAGCCGTAGCCGCGTGGAGTTGCGCAGCGGCAATGAGTTGCTTGGCGCCGCCGACCAGCATGGCTTCCCCGGTGTGCACGTGGACAACGGACCCACCCTCGCATTCGAACTCCTCCTCGAGACCGTCAGGCTGCTCCCGCCCGGGCTTCCAGTTGGCAGCATCACCAACATTGGCGCAGCCGTTGCCGGTGTTGAGGCGTCCGCGGAGAAGTCGCAGGAACTCGCCAGCATGTTGTCCCAAAGATTCAGTGTCCCCTCGGCCGTGCTCTCGGACGCCACGGCCGCCCAACTCGGCGCTCTCCAAGGAGCCCCCGGCACCACGCTCATTGTGGGCACAGGCGCCGTGGCCTTCCGCTTCGACGAAGCCGGCGTCCTCCACCGGGCCGACGGCTGGGGTCCCTACCTTGGTGATCGCGGCAGCGGCAGGTGGATCGGCCAACAGGGTCTGCAGGCAGTTCTTGAAGCGCACGACGGCGGCCCGGCCACCTCGTTGTCGGCTGCGGCTGGCGCTCTGGTCGAGTCGCCCGAGCTGCTTCCAGGCTGGCTGGCCGAAACAGAGAACCCCTACCGGGCGATGGCCCGTTTCGCGCCGCTGGTTCTACAGGCAGCGGAGGCCGGTGACGCCGTCGCACATGACATTGTGGGCGAGGCGTGCGCCATCCTGACCAATACCGTTAAGCGCGCGAGCGGCACCGAACCCGGCACACCCCGCGTGGCGCTCCTTGGCGGAGTGGTGGGATCGGACTTCTTCTCGGCGCTCTTGCGCAAGTCCCTCGCTTCGGCTGGGATTGAGGTGGTGGTCCCGCTGGGCGATGGCTTGGACGGGGCTGCCCTCGCTGCGACGCGCCGCGGGCTCATCCAGGAAAGGTATATCCACCGTGACGGAACAAACTGGCCCGACTGACGACAAACTTGCGGGCCTGCGCACGGAACTCGCCGGGTTGCAGACCGAGGCCACGGCCGAGGGCCTGGAAAACCTGGACATCCTGGGCACTGAAGAACTCGTAGCTGCGATGCTTGCCCACAGTGCAGGAGTACACGCGGCCGTTGAGGCTGCGAGCCCGGCAATTGTTCAAACGGTCGACGCCGTTGCGGAGCGACTCCAGCGCGGGGGCCGCCTTTTGTATGTGGGAGCCGGAACGGCCGGCCGACTTGGTGTGCTCGATGCAAGCGAGTGCCCACCGACGTTCGGCACCCCGCCGGGACTCGTCGTCGGACTTATCGCCGGCGGAACCAAAGCGATCCAGCAGCCGGTGGAGTACGCCGAGGACAACGCAACTGCCGGCGCGCGCGACCTGCACGATATCAACGTGACTGAAGCTGACGCCGTCGTGGGTATTACGGCCTCGGGCCGGACGCCGTATGTGATCGGGGCGCTGGAAGAAGCACGGAAGCGCGGGGCGTTTACGGCGTCGCTGGCGTGCAACAAGGGCTCGGCCGTGAGTCATCTGGCCGATGCCGCCATTGAGGTTGTGGTGGGTCCGGAGTTCATCGCGGGCTCCACCAGGCTGAACTCCGGCACGGCCCAGAAACTTGTCCTCAACATGATCAGCACCTTGGTGATGGTGAAGCTCGGCAAGACGTACGGGAACCTCATGGTGGACCTGCGTGCCACGAACGAGAAATTGCTGGCCCGCTCGCAACGGACTGTTCAGCACGCAACCGGCGTGTCTGCTGCGGAGGCGGCTGCTGCTTTGGATTCTGTTGGCGGTTCGGTGAAGGCAGCTATTTTGGTACTTCTGACAGGCATCGACGCTGGTCAGGCCAAGGGTGCTTTGGAAGAAGCCGGTGGTTTCCTGCGGAGGGCCATCGAGAACCGGAAGTAACGCGGACGGCGGTGCCCGCCCCAGCGCATAAAGTTGCATGCAGGAGGGCAAATGAATACATACACAGCCGTGCCCAGCGGCGAACAAGTTGTGCAGGAACTGCCGTGGCGGTGGAAAGTCCAAGGGCGGATTTTCCTGATCGGCGGGCTCGGGTTCATGTTCGATGCCTGGGATGTCACGCTCAACGGCATCCTGATCCCTCTGCTGTCCAAGCACTGGTCCTTGCAACCGGCTGACGCCGCGTGGATCGGTACGGCCAACCTGATCGGCATGGCTGTGGGCGCGTTCGCGTGGGGAACCATTGCGGACACCATTGGGCGCAAGAAAGCCTTCACGGCCACCCTCCTGATTTTCAGTATCTTCACGGTTCTGGGTGCTTTCGCCCCGGACATCGTGTGGTTCTGCATCTTCCGCTTCATGGCCGGCTTCGGCTTGGGCGGCTGCATCCCCGTGGATTACGCGCTGGTGGGTGAGTTCACGCCCCGCAAGCAAAGGGGCAAGGTCCTGACGGCCATGGACGGCTGGTGGCCTGTTGGCGCAGCGCTGTGCGGTTTCATCTCCGCCGGGCTGGTTGCGGCCTTTGGCGACTGGCGGCTCACCATGCTGATCATGGTGCTGCCCGCGTTGTTGGTCTTCTGGGTTCGCCGATCTGTTCCTGAGTCGCCGCTATTCCTGATTCGGGCGGGCCGCCGTGCCGAGGCTGCGGCGGTGATCGATGGTCTGGTCGAGGCAACCGGCGCTTCGCCGCGGGCGTACAGCTTGCCCGAACCGCAGGCGGCACCCCGGCTCTCCCCCGGCAGCGCTTGGGCCCAGTTGCGGGGGATCTGGCAGTTCAACTGGAAGATCACCACGGCGGCTTGGGCGTTGTTCTTCAGCATCTTGTTGGTCTATTACTTGTCGCTCACATGGATGCCCCGCATTCTCATCGGCGCCGGGTTCGAGGAGTACAAGGCGTTTGTCACGACGGCGAGCATGGCCGCCGTCGGACTTCTGGGCGTGGTGGTAGCGGCGCTCCTGGTGGAGCGTGTGGGCCGCAAATGGATCCTGGCCATCACCGGTCCCCTGTCCGCGCTGACGCTGGTGATCGTGGCCTTTGTGGTGGACGTGCCCTCGGCTGCCGTGTTCTGGCTGCTGGTGTTCGGGTTCGTGGTCCAGGTGGCCATTCCGGTGCTTTACGCCTACGTCTCCGAGCTGTACCCGACGGAACTTCGCGGCTCTGGCTTCGGCTGGGCTTCGACGTTCTCCCGCATTGGCGCCGGGTTCGGCCCCTTGGTGTTCGCCTCGTTCTTCTGGCCGGAGTTCGGGTTGGCGCAGTCGTTCGCGATGGCTGGTGGGCTGGTGCTGCTGTCCGTGCTGTGGATGGCGTTCTTCGCCCCCGAGACGAAGCAGCGCGTCCTCGAGTAACCCGCTCCCAGCTGGGGGCGGTGCGCTACTTGGCGGCGGCGAGATCTGCGAGGGTCTGGACCAGCAGGCGGCGCTCCACTATCTTGATGCGCTCGTGCAGGGATTCCTCGGAGTCCTCGGGAAGAATAGTCACGGCTTCCTGGGCAATGATGGGGCCTGTGTCCACGCCGGCGTCGGCCCAGTGAACGGTGCAGCCGGTGACTTTCACGCCGTACGCGATAGCGTCGCGCACTCCGTGGGCGCCGGGGAATGAGGGCAGCAGCGCGGGGTGTGTGTTGACGTATTTGCCGCCGAAGGCATCGATGAAGTCGGCGCTGACGATCCTCATGAAACCGGAGGAAACCACCACGTCCGGCTTGTAGGACAGGACTTTGTCGCGCAGGGCTGTATCCCATTCGGCGCGGGTTTCGAACGAGTTGAAGTTGACCACAAAGGTCTCAATTCCGGCTTCGTCGGAGCGCTCCACACCGTAGGTATCGGGCCGGTCGGCGCCCACAGCGGCGATCTCGACATCCAGTTCACCCGACTTCACGGCGTCGATGACAGCCTGAAGATTTGAACCGGTACCGGAGACGAGGACAACAATGCGCATTGCACTAGCTTATGGGCGGCTCGCGTAGGCTGGAAAACATGAATCCCGACGTCGGTTCCAAGCCGAACCAACAACCCCGCTCCGAGGCCGAGAAATCTGCCCTCGGCGTGAGCCAGAACCTCTTCCGTGCCTTCCTCTTGGCGGCTTTGGGTGCGTTCTTCGTGTTCTCCCTGAACGTGGATTACGTGTGGTTGAGCGCCATCCTGACGCTTGCGGCGTTGGTGTTGGGCGTTGTGGTGTTGGTGCGGACGCTCAAGCACAAGCATCCGAAACTGATGCTGTTCGGGACCATTTCGGGCCTGGTTGTCACGGCAGTCATGTGCCTGCTGATCCTGACGTCCGCGCTGTTCTTCAATCAGGTCAGCACGTACCAGGACTGCTCACGCAGTGCGCTGACGGAATCCGCCAAGACGCAGTGCCTGACCCAGCTGGAGAACTCGATGCCGGGGCCGTTACGTTAAGAACCCCGGCGCTACTGAGCGGACCCGCTCAGGCGTGTTCGTCGTCGTACGCTGCTTCGTCCAGGTTCGCTTCGCGCTGCTTCTGGCTGCGTTCCAGCCACGGCCCCACTGCGTAGCCAATCACGACGCCGATGCCCACTTCGGCGGCCAGCCAGACTGCCATCCACAGCGGGTGCGGTCCAATTTCGGTGAGCCGTCCGACGCCTGCTGAACCGCGGGCGATCCAAGCCAACGCCCCACCCAGCAGCCCCGCGACGGCGCCAATGAATGCGCCCAGGAACAGGGTGGAAACGGTGGCGGTGAACCAGCGGGCTTTGATCTTGATGGAGAGCCACTCGTCAAAATGGTTCTCGCCTTCGCGCAGGAACCACCAACCCGCCAAGATCCCGGCCACCACCGGCAGCGCCAAGGCCATGGCCCCGGCGTCGAACTGTCCGGCGGGAAGGGCACCGAGAACCGGGACGGCCGGAAGAGGTCCGACGGCGGTGCCCAGCGGACCCGCTGTTGAACCGACGCCGAGCGAGAAGCCGGCGCCGGTGGACCAGGACAGCGCGAAGATGACGAGGTTGGGCAGGTAGCCGAGCTGCGCGATGGTGAGCACCGCACCGCCAAGGGCCCCAGCTTTCAAACCCTCGTAGACGGCAATAATGTCCGTCCAATGCCACACAATAGTCACGGCCAGGAGCAGTGCGGCCAGGCTAACAGCGGCCATGGCGGCTACGAAGCCTGCCTTCAATGCCGAACCCACATAGGAGCCCGCCCACCGGGAATGCTGGCTGGTCTTCGCGAGCCAAGCGACGGCGTCGACGCCGATCAGCCGGCTCCACGAGCCTGCCTCACGCCGGGCGCCCACGATCATGCCCAAGCCAAAGGAGATCAGCGGGATGGTCATGGCGAACCAAAGGTTGATGACAACTTCCGGGGTTCGGCAGACGAATCCGGTGGCCGTCCCGAAGGCCGCGTACACCACGAACGCGCCAAGGAACGCCTGCCACAACTGGTCTGTGTAGGACGCCCGGGCCAGTCGACGGCCCGCCCGCCATGCGAGCAGGAACGGAATGAGCGTCAGACCAAGCGGAATGAGGGACAAGAGCCCGGAGCCGGGTTGGGCCGCGGTGCCGAGGTTGACGTGCGCCAGCTCCAGCGGAACACCGTGGATCAGCAGCCATGCTTGGCCCGCCAATCGTGCCAGGGAGTCCACGTTCCGGTCCTGGAACCCGTCGGTGGCCCACACCCCCACCAAGGGAAGGATCACAACAATGGCAGAAATGAACGCCGCCTGAGCCGCTTCCAAACCACCCTGTAGCCAAAGGGGCATCGGGAGGCCACGGTTTCCGGTCTGATCAGCGCGCAGTTTCATCGTGATCTATCGTGCCACGGTACGCCGCACTCCCCCGGCAGGCTCCCCTGAAATACCGCGAATTCCAGCGCTTTTTCCAGAGGGCGGCCGTAAAATGGGAGGTGTTCTCCCGGGGACGGAGCCCTCAAAGACCACCTCAGCTCTTCCCCGCCCTGCACAGACTTTGAAAGGCCCGGAAACAATCGAAGCCGGGAACTAGGAGCGGCCAATGGATAGGTGTCACAACTCATAACAGAAAGTCGTACTAGCAGCTGGTGCAGCCGCCTTGGATTTCGTTCCCTAGGCTGCACCAGCCTTCTTTTGTATCTAACCCCTCGCACACACCTGGCTAGAGCTGTGGCCCGTAGATGAACTCCTTGGCGTGGTTGACGGCCTTCTTGAAGGCGTCGTTGCGGAGTGTCACCTGCTCGCGGCTGGCTCCCGCGCTGGGTTCCAGGAACGTCGTTGGTCCTGGGCGGAGCATCCAGATATCCCCGGCCGGCGGGAGGTAGAAGACGCCGAACGAGCGGTGCTCGGGATCGTCAGTCCAGATGGGGACCACGGCCACGGCAGCGCCGGTGTCCGGGTTGATCCATTGAGCGCGGGGCATGGGTTGTTCGTGGACTTCGGGGTCCAGGAACGGTGCCGTCCCTCTCCCCCAGCGTTTCTCGAACCGCTCGTAGAACGCGGGAATGATGTGGCCGTCGTAGGGACGCCAAGCGCTCATGGATTACTCCTGGGTGATCTCAGATTGCGGGGTGAAGGATCCCAACGTGACGGTCCGAACGACAGTGGGGACTGCTCGCGTTGGGGAGCCGTGGATCCGGACCGGTGGAAGCGCACTTTTACGGGCGTCCCGCCCGTACCGCCAGGTGTTCTGCGCGCACTGTCGTAAGCCGCCCGCTTCCCTGGGTCCGACAAAACGACGTACGCCTGCATGATGGCGTGCAGTTCCTGAAGGTCGCCCGCGGAGGTGGTGTCGCCGTCGTCGACCCTTTGGCGTGTGTCCGGGTGGTGAGTCCGCAGCAGTGCACGGTAGGCGCGGGTGATCTCACGGGCCGTCGCGTCCGGCGACACGTGAAGCGTGGCGTAGTGGTCAGGTTGGGTGCTCACCTGCTGCTCCGATTCCTGCTGCGGACTGGGAGATGGCCCCCGGCGTGGGCCGGGGGCCATCAACTCGGGAGACGACGGGCGGGGGTCGCTTTCATGTGCGCTAAAAAACGCTGTGACGTGGCGCGAAGCCTGCGCCCAACTATTCCGATGCGGCCGCCTCCGTTGTTCCCGGCTGTCGCCCTGCCGGTCGGCTACCCCCGGGTGAGCCTTCCGGCAGGGCGGACGGGATTAGGCGTTGATTTCCTGCCTCTGCCCATTGGATTGGATCTCGATGCGCCGCGGCTTGGCCTTCTCGGCGACGGGGATGCGGAGTGTGAGCACCCCTGCGTCGTAGCTTGCCTGGACGCCGTCGGTATCCAAGGTGTCACCGAGGATGAGTTGGCGGCTGAAGACGCCTTGGGGGCGTTCGGCGGCGATCATCTCGGTGTTCTCGCCTGCGGGCGACTTGCGTTCGGCCTTGACGGTGAGGACATTGCGCTCGACGTCGAGGTCAACGGTCTGCGGATCCACCCCTGGCAGATCGAAGGCAACAACGAATTGTCCGTCCTCCTGCCATGCATCCATCGGCATTCCGGCCGGGCGTGCTGTTGTGCCAAAAACCTGTTGGGCGAGCCTGTCGAAATCGCGGAACGGGTCAGTGCGCATCAGCATGTGGTTCTCACTCCTTTGGTCTTGATGCTGATTCTGTTGTTCGTACCAGCCTGTTGGATCTGTATTGGTTGGTATAGATTTTTTATAGCACCAGTGACAAAGTAGATGCAAGTGGTTTTCCGGAAGATTTTTGGAGGTTCTTGATGGCAGCGTCGGATGGTGAGACTGCCGCTGAAGAGTACGACGGCGGTCTGGCGGCTTCTGGTGCGGACGGCACCTCTGGTGGGGACCCGGACTCGCGCGGCGTCTACGCGATCTCGGTGGCGGCGGAGCTGGTTGGCACAGGGCAGCAGAACATCCGGCAGTACGAGCGCAAAGGTCTCCTCACCCCGGACCGGACCGACGGCGGCACTCGCCGGTACAGCGAAAGCGACCTTGCGACGCTGCGAAGGATCGGGGTGTTGCTGGACGAGGGGCTCAACCTGGCCGGGGTGAAACTAGTGCTGGAGCTGGAGGCCGAGAACCGTGGGCTGTCGGAGGACAACCGGGGGCTGGTGGAGCATAACGAGGAGTTGCGGGAGGATAACCGCGGGTTGACGGAGCACAACGAGGAGCTCAGGGCGGACAACCGCGGGTTGCGGAAGGATCTGAAGAGGGCGCGTGGTGACGGCTGAATATAGGCCCTCACCAAAGAGTCCCACCAATTAGCCAGCACCCAATATAACTAAGACTCAACTTTCAATAAACGAGTTCGTCAGCAGCTTTGCGTAGAAAATGAAAGGTGAGCACTCATAGCGAGTGCTTTCTGTGACATACGGTTACTGAACAGCAATTTATCGCAACGTGTTTCTAGTGAACATAAACCATATCCTCTGCCATAGTTATGCCATGACAACTCCAGAGTTCCCGGGGGCGGGCTCACAGCAGCCTTCGCCTCATCACCAGCACCCTCAATTTGCGCAAGGCGCAGGACTCCCTCCGTACACTTCCCCAGCCCCGCCGAGGGAGCCGAAGAAACGACTGAATATTGTCGGCCTTATCGCCCTCATAGCAGCCGTGCTGGGCTTCATCTTTGCATGCGTTCCCGGCGCCTTGATCGTCGGCTGGGTCTTGCTGCCCATCGCATTCATATTGGCTATCGTGGCTCATCAACTTTTAGCGT
>NZ_SDXQ01000049.1:0-19214 GCF_006964045.1 Arthrobacter sp. TS-15
GCTAAAAGTGGAAGAGCCGCTATCGTCTCGCTCTTCCTGAAGGACAAAGCCAAGTGGATGGGAGTCACAGCCCTGATCACGTCCGTCGTCGGGACGATCGTTGGGGTTGTTGTCTTTACGGCGGTCATTGCGAACTCGTTTGACAGTGCGTTCGGCAGTGGCGACACCAAAGTTGTAGAGCCTTCCAAAGACGGAGGGGCTGACGGCGGAGCCAAGACCGATGCGTCCGAAAATGCCGGAACTCGAGAAAACCCGTATGCCGTTGGTTCAGTGATCGAATCCAAAGATTGGCGTGTCGTAATCAACTCTGTCACTTTAGCAGCGACTGATGCAGTGGTGGCGGCCAGCCAAGTCAATGAACCGCCAACCGCCGGATCCGAGTACATCCTGGTGAATTACTCCGTGACCTACATTGGTGACGATAGCAACGGCCAGATGCCAGCTTTTGTATCAGTCGAATACGTCACCGCAGATGGGAATACCATCAACAGTTTCGACAAGCTTGTAATCGCACCGGAACCGATCGATAACACGAGCACTCTTTACAAAGGTGCTACAGCAACGGGAAATGAAGTCTTTGAAGTACCTACCGCTACGGCTGGCCAAGGAACCCTTGCGGTCCGGCCTGGAATGCTCGGCGACAAAGTATTCGTAGCTACCAAATAAGAAACAAGGGAATGGCTAAACCCCGACCAAAGAACCGCACTGCAAAATTGCACCGATAGCCTGCAAGCAAGAGTGCAGTTGGGCACGGGGGGTGGCCGTTTCTTGGCCTCAGAAAATAACGCGGGTCACCGCGCGCCAACAGCGGCACAGCCATAGCGCGATGCAAAGGCTGCCAAGAACAGCACCACCGCCAGTCCAAGGGCGGCCGACCGTACCGCCGCCCGGCACGGTCGGCCGCCCTTGGTATGCCCGATCTCCCCCAGCCATCCTGCATCCGCAGGGCCCGACGCCCAAAGTCACGACGCCGCCCAGCGCATACCTGAGCCACGGTTCGACTCGAACCACCCAACCCACCTGTTAACCAACTCTTCCCCCACAAGCCACCCATTCGAACCCGCCAAGCCAACCGCCGCGACCACCGTTGGAGGCGTGAGGATCGCAATCGTCGCCGAATCATTCCTGCCACTGATGAATGGGGTAACCCATTCGATACTGCGGGTGCTGGAGCATCTGCAGGAGCGCGGGGATGAGGTGATGGTGATCGCGCCGTCGACGTCGGACACTGATGTTTCGAGCGTCGAGAAGGGTGCGTACGTGCACCGGCTTCCTTCTGTGCCGCTGGCCGGTTACACGAATGTGCGGGTTGCGTTGGGTGGTGTGAATCGGGTCAAGCGAATCCTTGCCGATTTCTCCCCCGACGTCGTTCATCTCGCCTCCCCTTTTGTCCTCGGCTGGCGCGCCGTGCAGGCCGCCCATCAGCTGGGCATCCCCACTGTGGCGATCTACCAGACCGAGGTTCCCAGCTACGCCGCCCGATACGGCGTGCCGTTCCTGGAGAACTGGGCCTGGAACCGCGTGGACAACATCCACCTCCTGGCCACCCGAACCCTGGTGCCGTCAACGTTCGCGCTGAACCAGTTGCGCGGGCGCGGCATCCTGCGCGTGGACATGTGGCGTCGTGGTGTGGATACCGCGCGCTTCAACCCCGCGAAACGTTCGACGGCGTGGCGCCGCTCAGTAGCGCCCGACGGTCACCGCATCATCGGCTACGTCGGCCGGCTCGCCGTCGAGAAGCAGGTTGAGGATCTTGCGGTGCTCGCGGACCTGCCGAACACGAAACTTGTCATCGTTGGTGACGGTCCCCAGAAAGAAGCACTGCAAGCCGCGCTCCCCGACGCCCACTTCGCAGGTTTCCTCGGCGGAGAGGGACTGGCGCAGGCCGTCGCAGGTTTCGACCTCTTCGTCCACCCCGGCGAGTTTGAGACTTTCTGCCAAACCATCCAGGAAGCCATGGCATCGGGCGTTCCCGTGGTAGCTACCGGCCGCGGCGGGCCCTTGGACCTCGTGGAGAACTCGCGCACCGGTTGGCTGTACGAGCCCGGGAACCTCACCCAGCTGCGCGGCTACGTGCAGGACCTGATCGGCGACGACGCCAAGCGCCGCGCGTTCGCAACGGCTGCAACCGCTTCGGTTCAGGGGCGGACGTGGCCTGTTCTCAGCGCGGACCTGGTTCGCCACTACGACGACGTCATTTCCGGTGTGCCCAGCGGAACGTCCGGGCCCAGCGAGTTCACCTCAAGCAAAGGACCCTCCTCATGAAGATCTCCGTGATCGGCTGCGGCTACCTCGGCGCAGTTCACGCCGCGACGCTCGCTTCGATGGGCCACACTGTGGTGGGCATCGACGTCGACTCCTCCAAGGTTGAGCAGCTCAACAAGGCGATTGCCCCGTTCCACGAGCCTGGCCTGGACGAGCTCCTCAAGGACGGCCGTACCACGGGCCGCCTCGTGTTCACCACTGATTTCGCTGCAGCCGCAGATTCCCAGGTGCACTTCCTTTGCGTCGGTACCCCGCAGTCCAAGACCTCCGACACCGCGGATCTCTCCTACCTGATGGGCGCTACGAGGAGCCTCCTGCCGCACCTGGCCAAGGGTGCCGCCGTCGTCGGTAAATCAACGGTGCCGGTAGGCACGGTGGAGACGCTCCGCGCGATCCTGGCCCGCCGCTCGGACGTGCTGCTCGGCTGGAACCCGGAGTTCCTTCGGCAGGGCACGGCAGTGAAGGATTCGCTGGTGCCCGATCGTCTGGTTTACGGCGTCCCGGGCGGGAAGGGTGCCGCTGCCGGCGCCCCGGTTACTGCGGTGCTGGATGCGGTGTACGAGCCGCTGATCTGCGCTGGCATCCCGCGGCTGGTCTGCAATTTCGCGACGGCGGAACTGATCAAGTCGGCGTCGAACGCGTTCCTGGCCACAAAGGTCAGCTTCATCAATGCGATGGCCGAGCTGTGCGACGCGTCGGGCGCTGACGTGAGCGAGCTCAGCGAAGCGATGGGCCTGGATCCGCGCATCGGCAACCGCTACCTGCACGCCGGGCTCGGGTTCGGCGGCGGCTGCCTGCCCAAGGACATCAGGTCCTTCCGTGCACAGGCGCGCGATCTTTCCGTGCCGTCCGTGGATGCGTGGATGGGCTTGGTTGACTCGGTGAACCTGGACCAGCGCTCCCGCGCCGTTGAGGTAGCCCGCGAGATGTGCCGTGGTTTCCTGTCCGGCCGGACAGTGACCATCCTTGGTGCGGCGTTCAAACCCGACACCGACGACATCCGCGACTCCCCCGCCCTGGACGTCGCCCAGCAACTAGCCGACGCCGGCGCGCACGTCACCGTCACCGACCCCAAGGCCATCAACAACGCCTGGATCCGCTACCCACAAATCCGTTTCGAAGCCTCCACCAAACGTGCCCTGGAAGGCGCCGAGCTGGTGCTGCTGCTCACCGAATGGGACGAATACGCTTCGCTGTCGCCTTCAGTTACGGGGTCACTCGTACGACGCCGAATGGTGCTGGATGCTCGGAACGTACTGGACGCTGAGGCCTGGCGGCGTGCGGGGTGGACGATCCGAGGGCTGGGGACGGGCGCTTCAGTTATTGGTGCGGAGGGCGGCGCTGCCAAGCATGCGGACAGGAAGAAGCACGCCGCGCGCTAAGTCATAGCGTTAGTCCCGCAGGCGGCTCTGCACGTCGAGCAGGAACTTGATGCCGGCGTCGGATGGTTCCAGCTCACCTGAACCCCACTTGGTGGAGCCCCAAAGCCTCAGGCAGATCAAGCTTTGATGGACATCTACCCTCAAGCCACGTGCCCAGTCCAGCGGAATATCGGCACCTGTCGTGGTTCGTAAGCCGCGATCGTGGAGCGCGAGCTGCACCACCTCGTCCACCAGTTTCCAAGGCGGTTTGCTTCCCGTAAGTTCCCAGTGCACCACGAGCTGAGTGGCGAGCTTTACGCCCTCGTGTCCGGGTGATGCTAATCGATCAGCCACATAGTGCCAAAGCATCGTCGGCTTTTTGATGAGCTTTCTGGCTGCCGGTGTTAGGAGCAGCCTGTCCTTATTCTTGCGAAGGAGTTTCCACTCCTGAAGCCGTTCGCGGACGACGCGGACAGGTGCTGCGTGGCTTTCTGTGGAGACGTTCGCATTCCAGGGTTCGATCCACCCGAGTTCCGTCATTGCACGCTTAACGACTGCGGGTTTGAGATAGCCCGCCCCTGTCAGAGGCAATCCATCTGGGCCGGCCTGGTTGAGGAACCAAAGGACGGGGCCCAGGACGAACTCCACCTCTTCATCGGAAACGTTTCCCGGCCACAACCGACGAGCCAATAGTCGCAGTTGATCGTTCGCGTCGTTGATGTCAAAAGCGATCGGATCGAACTTTGCCAGGCTCTCCTGGGTCACGAACTCGAGCCACTCAACAGCTTCCTGGTGCTCAGGGTGCTTGGGGTTGGAAACCACTGCCACCACGTTGGCGTAGCCGTGGACTCCCCCGGAATCCTCCAGGGGTCCCCGCATTGCGCCGCCGGTGCACGTGATCGCATTGCCCTCAAGCACGGCAGGCCCAACCACGTCGATCTCGTGGGTCCAGTTGTCCCCGAAGTCATAGTCGTACTCGAGGTCCGACCGGCCGGGGACCTTCGCGTCAAAGAGCTCAAGTAGCCGCACGCCAGCCGCTACCTCGCTACCCGCGGGGAGATCGCCGTCGTCTACCGCCATGATGATGCGCTTCTTACCTGCGCGGTCATGGCCCGCAATGGCGTAGAGATGCGAATCCTTCCAGCCGAACGCGCACTGGATGGCCCCGTGAAGTTCAGCGACCGTGGCGGTTTCGGGGAGGACGAGCTGCCGCCAGATCAGCGGCTCAGTCTCACTGATGGAAATACGCAGCTCGACGGCCGGGACATTTGTGGATGATTCCATGACCGCCATTCTTCCAGTGCCCGGGACGCGTTTCGCGTCACGTGTCCTTGATTTGGCCTACTACACCTTTGGACGGGGCTAAATCGACGAAGACTAGGACTTGCCAGTGATCACACACTTCTACCCAGCGGTACTTCGCGTCGTCACATGCGTCATAGCTGTGTGTTCTGCTGTGTCCGCCACCCTGCTGGGGGCAGCACCGCCACCGGAAGGTTTGGACATCCTTGACCCCTCAGACGTGCGAACCACCACGGTGGTTCTCACAATGGCCTTGGGAGTTGTGGCGCCAGTAGGGATGTTGATTGCGGGCTCCCTCAAGTGCCTTCTTCTAAAAGCTGGGGTCTTCGCAGCGTCGGGTTTCGGCAATGCCATGATGCTGAGCCCGCTTGTGGTGGTTCCTTTTCAGGAAACATCCACCATGCTGGCGGTTATCTGCTCGGTAGCCCTGACTATTGCGAGCATCATTACGTACATGGAATCTGTTGAACGCAGAAACGCTCGACGGCGGGCCAACACCTAGGCGCTCGATTTCAGCACCTATTTTCGGTCCTTTCCACCCCTAATTTGCTCCAAATTGGCACCTATTTGCCTCTTTCGAACACCTAGTGCCGGAAATCGCCCATAGTCTCTTCTTGTGCCTTCGGGGCGGATCCCGATGTCCGGAGGGAGTCCCATCCGCCCTGGCGTAGGAGGCACGACGGCGCGGCTCCACCGACCACCCCCTGGTGGGGCCGTGCCCAGCCGGAGCGTTAGCGGGCTGAACGGCTAAGCCGCAAACGCACCAAGCGATAGACGATCCCAACCGCGAACATCAACACACCCACGCCGGCAGATATCGGCGGCAGCGTGGCAACGAGAACCACGCAGGCAACCGCGCCCGCAACCTGCAGGAACCTCGGATATCGGCGGTCTTCTGCTGGCTGGGTGTAGGCGGCGATGTTGGCCACCAAGTAGTACAGCAGAACTCCGAATGACGAGAAGCCGATGGCCCCGCGAAGATCGGCCACTGCGATGATGATGCAGATCACCGCGGCCAGCGCCATCTCCGCACGATGCGGGACCTTATACCGTGGGTGCACTGCGGAGAGCCAAGGGGGCAGGTCGTGTTCCCGGGCCATGGCCAGGCTCGTCCGTCCGAGGCCTGCGATGAGGGCCAATAGCGCACCCAGCGACGCCACGGCGGCACCGACGCGTACCACGGGTGCAGCCCATGCCAAGGTACCGGCATTCACAGCATCGGCCAACGGCGTTGGCGTGGCAGCCACCCCGTCGGGGCCAAGGGCCGCGAGCAAGGTCACTGCTATGACGGCGTAGATGAGGATGGTGATACCCAAGGCAATGCTGATCGCCCGTGGAATAATGCGCTTGGGTTCGCGTACTTCTTCGCCCATCGTCGCAATCCGTGCGTACCCGGCAAACGCGAAGAACAGTAGCCCCGCCGATTGCAGAATCCCGTACCAGCCGCTGGCCAACAGTCCGTCGCCCACAAAGCTGCCAAAGTCAGGACCTGAGCCACCCCACACAGCAGCGATTGCAATCGTCAGAGCAGCAAGCACAGCGACCACCAGCACACGCGTCAGCCCGGCGGTGCGGGTCACCCCGTGATAGTTCACCGCAGTTAAAACCACGACGGCGGCAATCGCCACCGGGCGCTCCCAACCTTGGGGCGCGGCATAGGCGGCGAAGGTCATGGCCATGGCTGCGGCACTCGCCGTCTTGCCAATGACGAATCCCCATCCGGCCAGGAACCCAGGCCACGGACCGAGCCGTTCACGACCATAGACGTACGTGCCGCCGGATGTCGGGTAGGCAGCAGCGAGCTGAGCCGACGACGTGGCGTTACAGAAGGCGACGAAGGCAGCCACCACCAAGCCTATGAGCAGCCCCGAGCCCGCGGCTGCGGCGGCTGGGGTGAAAGCCGCGAAAACACCTGCACCGATCATGGACCCCAGCCCAATCAGCGATGCGTCGAACGTGCCTAGTCGGCGCGCCAAAGCCCGAGAGTTGCTCACGATGATCCAGCCTATCCCGGGTCAACGTGGCGGAAGTGAATTACCCACCAGCATGAAGAGGCTATTGCGGGACGTTGCACCGGACTTCCGCAAGGCGTTGGAGATGTGGTTCTCCACTGTCCTGGCACTGATGCCCAGTTGTTCACCGATCTCCACATTGGTGAGGTGACCGGCCAAGATAGCTACCTCGATCTCCCTTTCGGTCAGCGGTGTTGCCCTGAAGGAATTGAAGGAGAGCTGCTCGTTTGCTGACGGGAACCGGACAGCAAAGACAGAGGAAGCTTGTGCCATGGCGTCAGCTGCGGCCGCGTCTCCTTCGATGACGTGGCGTTTGAGAGCTCCCCGGAGGAGCATCCCCACCTGGTACGTGTCGATGTCAGGTTCATAGTGTTTGAGGAGGAGGCCAAGTAGCTTGTGGTCGCCCTCCACCACTGCGCATGCAATGGCGACGAGCTGGTGGTGAACCGTGAGGCCGCTCTCCTGCAGGATCTTTTGCAATAGATCCAGGACCTGCCGGCCAGGAATCAGGCACGTACAAAGCAACGCTGTCATCAAGGCTTCCAGGACGTAGCCGCTCTTCAACTGCTGCTTGATGAGTTTGGTGGCTTTCCGGTCGAAAGTGGAAGGCTGAGTGCTGTTGTGAGCAATGAGTTCGTAGGCTCCCTTGCCGATGCCGGGAAGGGGGCCAACGTCGGCCACGTCGGTTCGCGCCTGCGCGGCTATGGACAGCGTTGGCAGCAGGGCGGTGGTTGCGTGCCGGAGCCCCGCGAGCCTGAGCATGGCATCGTAGAGCGAATCCACAACGAACCCCGGACGGCCCATGGCGAACACGCTGCTCATGAGGTACTCAGCCTCTTCGAAGTGTCCACGGTATAAGAGGCCATGCGCGGCTACATAGCTGCTGGTGATCACACCGAATTGGTCCAGGTTCTTCCGGGACTCGGCTCGCCAGTCCAACGCCATCACCAGGGACTCCTCCACCCGGCCAGCCGCGAACAGGGCGAAACTGCGGATGAATGGGCGCAGATGCGGGATGGCGTCGTCGTCGCCTGCGCCTTCCACTGCGTCCAAAGCCGCCGCCGGTCTACAGCGGTAGAGCTCCAAGAGTCCTTGAACCAAGCACCCCAATCCTGTCTTGCTGCTCTCAAACGCCGCTGGCAAGTCGCCGGTGTCCAGTCGCCCCCTGCCATGGGAGACATTGATGAATAAGATGGCGTCGCTAACTTCCGTCAGCAACTGCGGATTATCTCCTGCAAACTTTTGGAGGATCTCGACGGCGGCTCTCGGGCCGCGTCCGGTGTGGATCGCAAGCATGGCCTCAGTGACGGCGACAAACAGTAGGTCCTGGGGTTCGGCGTCGAAGTTTGTGGTTTCCGCGCAGATACTGCCGGCACGCTCCACGTCCACGGGCGCTCCCCAGTAGATGCGAAGGACTGCCGCGCCGTTGGCTGCTGACTTATTGGCCTGCCAGCGTTCGAAGCGGATCTGTTCACGGTCCGCGTTGTACTCGTGAATTTGTCTGGAGGTAATGGCGTCGTCGTCAGCCTTCTCAAGCCGGAGGGCTGATAGGGCACGGGAAAGGCAGTCTGCGGTGCGCTTTTCCGGGACCGCGTGAGGCGCGGCCTCAAGGACGCCGGCGATCTTCGTGCGGAGCAGTCTGCTATCGCGCAGCTTCTTGCTGTCGCGGAAGTAATCGGCGATGACTGGTGGGCTGATGGCGGCGATAGAGCCACCTTGATGATCGGCCAGTACGGAAAGGAATCCTCTGCGTTCCAGTCCTTCCAGGGCGTCCGGGTGAATGACCTTGAGGAGCACATCCACCCGTGCCGTGCCCAGAATCGCCATGATGTGCAGGGCTGTGAACTCATCAGCACTTAGTTCGGCCAGGAGCGCCTCCAGTGTGCCGCGTAGGTGCTCGTTCCATAGGGTCTCAGCAGACATGGTCCATTGCTTGTCCTCCATAACCAAGAGGTTGCTCAGGGCTGCGGTCTCTGCGATACGTACTACCAGCCGCGGATTGCCGGCGGACTTGGTGAGAATGCGCGCAGTTGTGTCTGCGTCGGCCGGCGCACCCAGAACCTGTGCGATGAGGAGGTGAACTTGCTCGTAGTGAAGCGGATCCAATTGCAGATGCGCCTCACGGCCAAGGTTGAGCACGGCCAACTGACCTCTGGAGAACGCCCACGTTTCGGGCGCCGTTGCCACCATAGGGCAATCCGACCTTCGCCTGACAGCCTCCAGTACAGCCAGGGACTCGCTGTCCAGGAGGTGGAGATCGTCAACTACCAGCAAGTGCTTGCCGGGCTTGGCCAACTGGCTCGAAAAAACGTCGGCGATGTCCAACACACTGCTGCGTCCTGGCCTCACGTCAAGCCCCAGCCCTTTGATGGCCGAATACGGGATGGATCGATGTGTGCGGAGACCACTGACGAAGTGCACGGAAACTCCGGATTTCTCCAAGTTGCTCATGACGCTGCGCAATACGGTCGTTTTGCCGCCGCCCGGTCCGCCGACCACCCTCACTCCGATTCCGCGTGCGACGAAGTCCAGGATTCGTTGCACCTCTGAATCGAACACGTGACCTCGCCTCCTGTTCCTGTGGTTGTCCGACATGCGGCTCACTTCGCAGGCTAGAACGTGAAAACGGGACTAGGTGGCAAAACTGCCTTGCACAGGCAGTTTCGGGGCGGTCTAGGTGGTGATTTGGGCCAAATTAGGTGCTCGCGGGCCGCGTCTAGGTATATAAGGCCTTCGGAGGTTGACTGATACATGGGGTACTTCCTCAGCTCGCCGGGTGGATTACGTTCCACGCTACGGAGAACTGGAATCAAATTACATGGGTGTAATTCGCTATGTGGATATGTGTTCTATTCTAACTGCCAGCTATAGAACACATCTTCTATATGAGGGCAGACAAAAAAAGCAGGGCCGGTCAGTGACCGGCCCTGCTCCTTAGTTATCCGAAGACTAGATAGCCTGGATGTTTACTGCCTGGGGACCCTTGGGGCCCTGCTCGACGTCGAAGGAAACCTTCTGGTTCTCTTCGAGGGAGCGGTAGCCCGAGGAGTTGATCGCAGAGTAGTGAGCGAAAACGTCCTGGCTGCCATCTTCAGGAGAGATGAAGCCGAAGCCCTTTTCGGAGTTGAACCATTTCACGGTACCTGTAGCCATTTTTTCAGTCCTTACTGAAGGTGGAGATTGTCCCGACTTTCGGGTCTCCGGGTGTGGGGTGTTCTCCACCGTTACTTCAGAAGGTCACGATCCGGAAGGATCGTGGGGACTGCCTGAACTACCAAATGCCAAACACAACAACACCGTCAAGTCTACATACATCTGAGCAGATAGCTAGTGCTGGGAAATATTTATCCATCGGATGTGTCCCATGGAGGCAGTTCCAGGTCTTTAGCGCCCAGAGATCGTTGCGTCGCCACTGACATTTTTGGCGTCGGGAGACGCTATTTCGCCGTGGGCGCTACTGGGGTTCATCACCCTTGGCTGTGCCTTGGAGCCTGTCCTTGATCACCCAACTGGTGATTGCCGGAGCTGCAGTAGCTATAAGGCACACTGTTGCCCAGAAGTTGTCCAATAGTCCTGTTACCAACAGAACCAGGCTTAGTGCAGCCACCACCGGCGTTGCGATATCGAGCACCCGAAGCAAGGTTGCGGTCTTCATATCCAAATCCCCCCAGATTCTTTTCCCGAAAGCCTACGTCCTTTGAACACACGCAGCATCCGCCGGCCGCACATCCCCGGACGCATGGCCGCGCCCAAATAAGGTGGTCTGAGCCGATCTGAAGGAGGCGCAACCATGGCGGACGACGCCGCGTTTGAACCAATTCCCGAGCTGGACGGGCAGACGTCCGTCGTCCTGGCAACAGCCGCCTGCCAAGTCCCCAAGTGCCCACACCTGGCCGTCATGCTCCATGCCGACGCGACACAGCTGCATACCCATACAGACCGCGATCCGGTGCAGCTGCCCGAGGGGGCCGTACTCATCGTCGGAACCGGCCAGTCGAGCGGCCAGATCGCCGAGGAACTGCACACCACCGGCCGCGGCGTCCGACTCTCCGTCTCCATCGTTCCAGCAACACCCCCCGATATCGCAGCCAAGACCTCATCTACTGGATGCTGAAACCGGCAAACACGGCCCCGACCACGGCGTCAACGCCCTCACCTCCGAAGCGCTCCCCTCCCCCGCGCTGCGCTTCGCGCCCAACCCGCTGCTTTTGGGTGCCGACAGCGGCCACGCCATCCACCTCCGAGAACTCGGCCAGCGCGGCATGCACCTGCACGGGCACCTGGAGACACTCGACGACGGTGACATCACCTTCAGCGACGACCTCCCCAACCGCCTCACGACAGCTGATTCGACCTTTTGTCAGCGGTCAGACTAAGCCGAACTCGCCCATTCCCCGACGATGTCGTCCACCAAGTAGTTCTTGTAAACGTGGGTATGTACCGGCACTGCTGGTTTCAATAACAACGAGGCGGCGAAGGTTCCGGGGTTGGCATCGACGGAGCCACTCAGAGGGTTTATCTACTGCGCTGCCGCGGCCACCCCGAATACATCTGCGGGCATGGGGCGTTGCAGCCTCCAAGTAATCGCGATCGGCTTATCGCCGGTATGTTGAACGTAGTCCACCTGTCCGAGACACGTGTAAGGAACCGTCAGGCCGGTCTCGTCCTCAGCGGATTCTCGCGTAAACAGCAGGATTCGCGAGCCGTTGGCAGTCCGGTCCAAGTAGCGTCTACCAACCGGGCTGGCGGGAGACGTGGTGTTCTGAGATTCCCAGTGGAACAAGTCAGGACTGATGGCGTAGTCCTTGTACATGGTCGTCGCGGAGTGCTTCTTATCGTCTTTGTTCAACGTGACGAAGAAGGCGTCGGTCGCCGTTGCTGGACACCAAGCGACGCCCTCGCGATGCTGCACATTCCTCCCGCGTTCGAGCGAGCCATATTCGAGCGCGGCAAGAACCTCCTCGCGCCGGTAGGTTGCATGAGAGAGCAGTGGAATGTGCTGGAGTCCGGCACCGAGACCCTTCGCAGCGTGTTTCGATGCCGAAACTCCCAGACTGACAATCTGCTTGATCTCGCTGCACACAAATGAGTAGCCGCGCAGGTGGTCGAGTCCGTCGTCGTACGTTTTGAAACCGCCGCCATCAGCCCACAGCGTGTAAAACAGCATCCGCGCGAACGTTTGCTCCCGAGGGCCGAGATCCGCGTAGCGGGGCGCATCCACCCTTACAAGCTTCGCGTACGCCTCAGCACGCTCGGGATCATCCACATGAATGAGAGCCGCCATGCGTCCCAGGAGTTTCTTCTCCTCAATATCGGAACGATTGTGATGATCCCCCTTGAGCACCGACTCAAAGCCGGAAAAACCGCCAATCAATTGTGCTTGACGGAGGTAGCCAGTCCACGAATCCTTCGTTGAGCGGTAGATCGACTTGACGTCGCTCCCCGACTCGCGTAGATACGCGGCCAACTCAGTTTCCGCGTAGGAAGCTATATCCCGGACCAACTGCGCACGGTTGAATCGCAACTGAGCCTTGACGTTCTCAAGGACCACGTTCTGCGCTACCCGGTCAAGCACAATCTGCGAGCCCGAGGGAAGAAACGGAAACTCGTCCTCAATTGCCTTCTTCAACTGCGTCCGCCCGTAGCCTGTCAGAGCCCGGTAACGGAGATCGAATCGGAATTCACGGCGCTGTTGGCCAATGAAATCCAGGACTGTGAGAACAGCCTTGTCATCCGCTCGGCGCAGGCCGCGTCCCAGTTGCTGGAGGAAGATCGTGGCACTCTGGGTGGGCCGCAGCATCAGTATGGTGTCCACCTGCGGGATATCCAGACCCTCATTGAACAAATCCACGGCAAATATGCAGTTGACTTCACGGTTACGCAACTGTTCAAGGGCGCGCGCTCGTTCGGCTTCGTCGGCGCCACCGTCCACGGCCGCTGCCGCAATGCCTGCCGCATTGAACACTTTGGCCATGTAATGCGCATGCTGGACTGAGACGCAGAAGCCCAGGGCGCGCATGTGTTCGGTACCAGTGACTTTGTCTCGGAGTTCGCGGATGACCTTGGCGGCGCGGGCATCATTACCCGTGTAGAGGCGATCCAACTGGCCTGTGTCGTAGTTTCCACGCTTCCATTCCAGTTGGCTCAGATCCACATCATCCGAAACCCCGAAATAGTGGAACGGAACCAAAAGGTCAGCATCCAATGCATCCCAAAGTCGAAGTTCGCTGGCAGTGCGGCCGCCGAAATACTCATTGGCGACATTGCCACCGTCACCCCGCTCTGGTGTAGCAGTGAGCCCAACAAACTGCTGGGGTTTCAAGTGGTCCAGGAGTTGGCGATATGTGGGCGCCATTGCGTGGTGGAACTCATCGATGACAACTACGTCGAATTGATCGGGCTCCAGCGTCTGCACGCCCCGCGATGCCAGCGACTGCACTGAGGCGAAGACATGGGTCCAATACTTTGGTTTGTGATCACCCACATAGAGCTCACCGAAAGAGCCATCCTGCATTACATTCCGGTACGTGCGGATGGACTGCTTCAATATCTCTTGCCGATGGGCCACGAAAAGCAGCGTCAGGGGCTTACCAGCCGCTTCTGAGAGACGCTTGTAGTCCATAGCTGCAATGACCGTTTTACCGGTACCGGTGGCCGCGACCAGCAGATTCCGGTTGTGCCCTTTCGATCGTTCCGCTTCCAGGTCTTCGAGCATTTCTTCCTGATGAAGAAATGGCACGACCTCCAAGCCGGTGAAAGCATCCGGGGCAGAAGTTCGTTTGCCACCGTTTCGTCGAAGGGCTGCGTCCAGCTTCTCGCCGTCACGATCCGGGTCATAACTCTGGAATGCGCGTTGTTCCCAGTAGCTGTCGAAAGTGACCTCAAACTTCTTGAGCAGGTCGGGCGTCGCTACAGAACTGAGCCGCACATTCCACTCAAGACCGTCCAGAAGAGCTGCCTGACTGAGATTGGAGCTACCCACGTACGCTGTGTCAAAGCCGGTGTCCCGCCGAAAAAGCCAAGCCTTTGCATGGAGCCGGGTGGCTTGGGTTTCGTAGCTGATTTTCACTTCAGCGTCGTAGCGACGCACCAGTTCATCGATGGCCCGGCGTTCAGTCGCCCCCATATACGTAGTGGTGATGACCCTGAATTTCACACCCCGCCCACGCAGCTGTTCAAGCGCTGGTTCAAGAAGCCGCAGACCGGTCCACCGCACGAATGCGCAGAGGAGGTCGACAGTGTTGGCTGACTCGATTTCTGTTCGAAGCTCGGCCGCCAGATTTGGCTCGTCCCTATTGTTTGTCAGAAGTGCCGAATCGCTGAGCTTGGTTGTGGGGCGCCTGAGCTGTCGCCGTTTCAGGGCATCCGGGCGATGCAGCGAAAGCAGTTGCTGGGGGCCTGGTGTGATCTGATCGTTGGTTTGTATCTCGGCGAGCAAACGGTTGGCCAGGTCAACTCGATCTTCGGGCTTCGCGTCCGCGAGCGCAATTCGAACGGCATTGGCGACGTGACGGGAGAGTATGTCCGGTGTGTCGTTCTCGTCGACGCTGGTCACTGACGCTTGGAGGTCCGGCACCAGTTCGAGGTTGGCGGCGAGTTCTGTCGTATGCAGAAGTTCGTACAGCCCTTCCGGAAGACTGTTTCCTGCGGTTCCCCCATTGAATGTATCCACTGCGCCAGGGTATTGGGTGCGAGTGACAAAGAACAAAGAATCCACGAAGTCTCTATAATTAGCATTGGCGAATGACTATTTCCGTAGGCGCCCTGTTTGAGCAATCGGGATTGCAGAGTACGGGCGTTGTCCCTTGGGGAACTCCCCCGTCGGTGACTGGGCCCGGTGTTTACGTCGTGGCTTCAACTCCGGACCCCGACGACGCTGTCGGACTTGTTTGCACGTATGAACCCGACGCGGCGGCCATCTCGGCCCTCCGCGGTATCTGCCCCAACGTAGCCATCGATGGGCGTGCAGCTTCCGACGAAGAGCTCGCGGCCAGGATCTCAAGATTCTGGATTCCAGCGACGCCCATTTTGTACATCGGACTAGCTGGAACATCGGTTCAGAATCGGGTCAAACAGTACTACTCCACGAGCATCGGCAAGCGTTCGCCCCACGCAGGTGGGTGGTGGCTGAAGACCATGGCTGACCTCAACGGTCTTTACGTACATTTCGGACCAGCAGCTGATCCCGATGCTGCAGAAGCAAGATTGTTGAGCACCTTCAGCGCCTCCGTGCACAAGTCCGTGAGAGAGACGCTCTACGATCGCGTGCGTGTGGCGCCCTTTGCGAACGTCGATGTCCGCAAGGGCCTACCCAAACGTCATGGCCTTGCTGGCTACAAGGTAGCCCGGGCGAAAAATCCGAAGTCTGCGCCTTCTTCGAAGCCGGTCGCCATTCTGTCGACGACGATAAATCAACCTTCCCTCGCTTTGGATTCGGTCCGTGACACGGGCATTGCTGACACAGCCGGCGTGCGGATCGAATCCCAAGTGATCACAGACTTGGACCGGAATAGTTCAAACCTGCGGATACCCTCGCGGTCCAAATTCGCCTTACCTGCGTCTAACGGGTTCTTAAAGGTCGCTTACAAGGGCCAACAGTTCGATGCCCGCTGGCGTGTCAATGGATCCCGTTCGGGAACCATCGGTCTTGGAAAGTCGATCATGTCCTTGATCGGCGAACCTGGCCGCAGCATCTGGCTTCGCGTTGAGTCCAATATCGTCTTCTTGGAGTCATAGCCCAGTGAATTCCCCACATGTATTCGTTGCGACGGCCAACATATTGAATCTGCGTTGCGACGCCTGGATGCTCCTCACGGACTCTAGATTCCGGATCGAGGACCACTGGCTGGACGGTTCTGACGATATGTTGAGAACGTTGGCTGCAGAGTCAGTCACTGCCCAGTTCAGGCGTGGAACCAGCCTGGCAGAGGTGACGCAGATGCAGAGAGCGCCGCGCTACATGCAATGACCGACATAAAATGTCCCCCCTTCCCTCCGTCCCGTAGGTTGATTCAATGAAGCAAAACAAGGTAGCCCGAGAGCAACAGATCGCGGTCTTCGGTGAGAGTGGTAGCGGTAAAACAGTACTACTCTCGTCGTTCTATGGGCTGGCTCTGGAACAGGAACTGGCCGGAACGGAACGATTCGATCTCCTCGCCGTCGATAGTGCCCAAGGCCGGCGCCTGCACCAGAATTACCTAGGCATGAAAAAGTCCGCATCGTTGCCGATGGGTGATCGCTTTTCTTCGACTTCATATGCATTTACGATCAAGCGCAAACCAGGCGCCGCTGCTAATGCGAAGAAGAACCTCAAGGAAGAACTCCGCTTGGTCTGGCATGACTACCCAGGCGAATGGTTTCAACAAGACCCCAGCGTGCCAGAGGAAGCTGTCCGACGACTCGAGACCTTCCGCGGTCTTTTGGGTTCAGATGTCGCCATGGTTCTTGTAGACGGGCAAAAGCTTCTTGATCACGCCGGCGAAGAAGAGCGATACCTCAAGTCACTTCTGACGAATATAAACACTCAGCTACTCAGGCTGAGGGACGACCTTCTGGTCAACGATGAACGGTTGGTCCGGTTCCCGCGAATCTGGCTGATGGCGTTATCTAAGGCCGATCTTCTACCCGAAACCGACGTCACAATGTTCAGGGACTTGCTTGTGGAGAAAGTCGGCAAAGAATTGAACAATCTGCAAGACGTAATTGGTAGCTTTGTTGAGACCCCTGAGGCTCTCTCGGTAGGCGAAGACTTCGTTCTGCTCTCCTCAGCCAAGTTCGAACCAGAAAAGATCGAAGTATCCAAGCGCGTTGGATTGGATCTGATCCTACCGATTGCAGCCATGTTGCCGATCTCCCGTTATCTGCCATGGGCGCAAACCATGAAAAAGAGCGCAGACGTCGCGAAGCACTTGATGGGAGCTGTGGCACCGTCGTCTAGTCTGCTCGCCAGCGCAAAAGTTGCGTCAATTATCGGTCGTCTTCCTAATCCGATCGCCACCGTAGCGGCAACCGTTGGTCCGTTTCTGGCCAAGTCAGCGTTCGACTTAGCTGGGAGTAGGGTCGAGGAACTACATGCTCAGGCCAGTGAAAAGCATGACTTTCTGACGGAAACCCTAACGGGATTCCAGATGGAGTTGAACCGTGGTGACGATGAGAAGGTTCTGCTCAGGGGCCGAGTTTGAGCTTCTATGACCTTGCATCTGGCCAACATCTTGCCTTCATATGGGCGACTCGCGGAAAGAATTGGGGATTCCGCTTCCTGCGGACAGCGGGCCGGCCGAATCCCCTAGAAATCTATGAGGCGGCATTTCAGGGTGAAATGCGCGAACCGGAAACCTTCCAAGTCGCCCCCGGCACTGTAGCGATTCGCGTTCCCGACCCGGAGGGACGTCGTGACGCAGCCGGTCGCGTGATCCCGCACGAGTTCGTCCTTTTCAGCCCTCTACCTGCAAAAGTCAGTTCAGCGCAGGACGCATTAGAACTCGTGTGGCCGCTCGTGAAGGATGACTTCGCACGCAATTGGGACCTGCCGTCGCCTATGACCACTGACTCCTAGAACGACCTACGAACTCCAGCCGACCAAACCCCAAGGGGAAATGTGCCCGTCTTTCTTGAAGAACTTGCCCTCAGCGTTGCCAGATGTGACGAGCTGTCGGCGGCGAACGACCCTAGAGCCGGCCACGAACACCCGTGCCATAAGATTGTCCGGTCCCAAGACTCCTATGCCGGACCCTTCCAGGTTCCGGAGGCTTGGGCAGGTAATCTAGCAAGAGCACAGGTAGTTTTTCTTTCTTCCAACCCAGCCATAAGTGCTGGAATCCCGGACGCAAAACTGCCTTCTAGAAGATACCCAGAGAAGTACCCAACTACGGAGTGGCCGGATGCCGCGGTAGCAGACTTCATGATCAATCGATTCAGCCCTGAGCATGTTTGGGTTAGTGATAGGCGGCATCGGAAAGTAGATGAAGCTCAGCTGGCTGGGGGACCTGTGTGGGGATCCAAGGAGCGCTACTGGGGTTGGATCGAAAAGCAAACCAACGCACTACTTGGAAATGACATCCCTTGGTACGAGCGCTCAGTCATGACCGAGGTAGTGCACTGCAAATCTGCCAATGAACAAGGTGTGCAGGAAGCCTCCTTGCTTTGCTCCACGAAGCACATGGGGCGAATCTTAGAGGCTACACCCGCCAGACTGGTCGTCGTCGTAGGCGGAAAAGCCGCTGCAGCTCTTCGTTCTGCCTATCCAACAGCGTTTGTGGACAAGCCACTGTTCGGAAAACAAGGGCGAGCTGGTTTGTCCGACAACAAACAGAACATTCTCGAAATGATGATCGGCGGACAGTCAAGGCTTGTTTGCTTCATTAAACATCCGAGCGCTTTCGGTGGCTCATCCCACCTTCAGTCAGCTTACGCAGCGGATTTCCACATGCTCCAAGAGGCCGCCAGCACATTGGCATAAAGGCATTTACTGCAAGTTGCCCCATAACAAATGATTCCGGCATTAGTTGAGCCCTACACTTTCTGTGGTGCTCGTAAACGGCGGGCGAAATGGGGACGATGGATTGAAGCCGTCGGAATCGAAATGGGGAATTTTGAAGAAATCTGTCTTTGTAGTGGCATTGACGTGCTTGGCGCTTGCCGGCTGCGCAGGCACACCTGCCGCCGCACCAACGGTCACTGAGACCGTGACTGCAACCGTGACGGCGACGGCGACGGCCACCGTAACGGCAGCGCCTGCGCCTGCTCCGGTAGTCACGCCAGCCGCGGCAATTCCAACGGCTGCCGGGGCCCCGGCAACTGCGATAATTTCCGCCAACGTGGCCGGAATGAATGCTGAAGCTCTCGACGATGACCTGAAAGCTCTCGGTTTCCAAAAGGTCGTTTTCAACGCTGACACGGGCAAGACTGTTCTGCTGCTAAGCAACTGGACCGTCACCGGCATCGACAACCCGGGTCTGGAACAAGCAACAAGCAAGGCTGTAGTGGTTCACGTAACCAAGTGATGCTTTCTCCAACGATGGTCGGCGTCTCGTACAGAAGAGGCGTCAACTGCTCGGCCTAGGAACAGGGAAAGGTGTGGGACCCAGCAATCGGTTCCACACCTTTCGCAGCACCGCCATCCCTCGCCTTCGATCTCACCGCTTGGTGTCGTTCTGAACTCCTGAGTGAGCGCTGAAGACTTCAGTCCCACATTGATCTCTCCGATGTATTCTCTCCGCAGCACGGCGCTGAGAGCGATCGGGCCGTTGCACCAACCCCACCGCCCCCCCACAAT
>NZ_SDXQ01000005.1:0-48444 GCF_006964045.1 Arthrobacter sp. TS-15
GCGCCGCCGTCGACCGCTTCCTGGCGGTTTGCGTAGATGCGGGCCACGTGACCCAGATGGGCCTGAAGGCGGGTTTCCGTCAGGGCGCTGGAGTCCCCGAAGAGGCGCAGATCGCCGCCGCGTGAGCGCAGCAGGTGCAGTACCTCAAGGAGCCCTACGACGCCGGATGCTCCCACCGAAGTCACCGCGGCGATATCCAGAAGGACCAGAATGGGGCCGTCCGCGGCGGCGATCTGCGCCTCTTCGGGGACTCCAGCGCCCTGACGGAAACCCGCCTTCAGGCCCATCTGGGTCACGTGGCCCGCATCTACGCAAACCGCCAGGAAGCGGTCGACGGCGGCGCGGCCCTTATGCGGCCGCGCGGGCTTACGCCGCGGTTCAGTTGGCGCACCCTCTTCGGGCGCCGGCGCCGTTCCCTTGGATGGGGCTGACCATGGCGCAGGCTCCTCCAGCTTTCACCGGGCATCCGAACCGAAATCGACGGCGGGCCAGCCTGCTCATCCCCTTGGTGGTGACTGCCCTGGCTGCCACCGGTTTGAGTTTTGCTTCCCAGGAAGTGGTCCCGGTAGTCCAGGCTCTGTCCCTTTGCCGGGCCGGAGACGCATCCACGCTGATCCCCCAAGATGGCGTGCTCCTTGGCGTCAACCTGGATTGGGACTCCGAGACCCTGGCCGAACACCGCGCAAACCTTGGCCACGATCCCGCGGTGGTGGTGCAGTTCTCGGATATCCCCTACGACGACGAAACGTGGTCGCACACCACCAACGCCGTCACCCAGGTCCGGGAATCCGGCGGTGCGTTGCTCCTGACCCTCGAACCGCACGGCGGATTAGAGACGATGAGCGACGAGGTGATCGCCAAACTGGCCACCGACTTACGTGCCATCAACGATCAGGGGACCACCGTCGTCGTGCGTTTTGCGCATGAGATGAACGGCTCCTGGTACTCGTGGGGCCAGCAGCCCATCCGCTACGTGGAGGTTTTCCGCAAAGTGGCGGCGGCGGTGCACTCGCAGGCTCCGGGCACGTCCATGATGTGGGCGCCGAACTATGGTGGCGGCTATCCGTTCACGGGTGGCCAGTTCGCGGCGCGACCAGGCACCCCGGACTTCGCTGCCCTGGACACGAACCATGACGGCGTTCTCACCATGGCCGACGACACCTACTCGCCCTACTATCCAGGGGACGACGCGGTGGATTGGGTTGGAGTTTCGCTATACCACTGGGGCAACCAGCGTCCCTGGGGGAACAACGACATCTCCGAGCCAGGCAAGTTCCTGGCCATGCTGACCGGCACTTACAGCGGCACCGCCGGCGACGACAGCTCCGTCCCGGATTTCTACCAGGTGTACGGGGTGGACCACGGCAAGCCGGTGGGCGTTCCGGAGACGGCCGCCATCTTCACACCAGCGCGTGGCGGTGCATCCGAGTTGGACGTCAAACAGGCGTGGTGGCGTCAGGTCTTCTCCGCCGAAACCCACCAGAAATACCCCCAGCTGAAGATGATCAACTGGTTCGAGTGGAAGAAGTACGAGATCGAAATTAACGACGACGTCGACTGGCGCAGTGCGGGATCGCCCGCCATCCGCGATGCGCTGGCACAGGACCTGCCGGACTGGTTGCGGTACGGCGAGGACCTGGAGGCGTGCCGTTAGTGACTGAGCGACAAGCCCTACGCGGCAGGCGCGGCCTCCACGGCTTCCGTGGGGGCCGTTGCCTTTGCCCGCTCCGGAACCATGAACTTCGGCAGCAGCACCTGCACAATAGGGCCGATTGCCAGGGCGTAGACCACCGTACCAACACCGACGGAACCGCCCAGCAGGAAGCCCACAGCAAGGACAACCACTTCGATGCCTGTGCGGACCAGGCGCACGGACCACCCGGTGCGGCGCACAAGTCCGGTCATCAGCCCATCGCGGGCGCCGGGTCCAAGTCGAGCGCCGATGTAGCAAGCGGAAGCAATGCCATTGAGGATCACGGCACCGGCGAGCATGGCGATCTGCCCGCCCAGGTGGGTGAACTCCGGGATGAGCCGCAGTCCAAGATCGGCGAAGAGTCCCACCAGGACGGCGTTGGCGATGGTTCCGATCCCTGGCATCTGCCGGAGCGGGATCCACAGGAGAAGGACCAGGAAGCTGACCGCGATGACCACAACACCAAAACTGAAGCCAGTCTTTTCGGACACGCCTTGGTGGAAGACATCCCAAGGGTCCAAGCCAAGGCCGGCCCGGATGAACATGGCCAAGGAGATGCCGTACATCGCGAGGCCGATCAGGAGTTGGGTGATTCTTCGGGTCATCATGGGTTCCATCCTCCGATAAAACTGGCCTTGCATTCCATAGCCAGTTTGAAATACTGGTCTTATGTCCGGCTCATTGAACCCCACCGCGCTCGTTCGCCTCCTCGGCTCCTGGAATTCCGGCGCCCTGCCCGCCTACCGCGAGCTGGCCGACGTCGTGCGTTTGCTGGTGATGGACGGCCGCATCCCACTTGACGTCGCCCTGCCCAGCGAGCGGGCGCTCGCCCAAACACTCGGCCTCAGCCGCACCACGGTCACCGCCGCGTATGCGAGCCTGCGCGAACAGGGGTTCCTCACGGCGGGTCAGGGCAGCCGTGGGCGGACGTGCATCCCCCACCGCACCGCGCCAGTGAGCGCCCCCGGGCTCGCAGTCCCGGAAGGACTGTTGGACCTGGCGTATGCGTCGCTTCCGGCCGCCGGGGAGGTAGTCCACCGCGCCTTCGCCGACGCACTGACCGAGCTGCCCGCCCTTCTGCCGGGGTTCGGGTACGAGGCCGTGGGAATTCCGGCCCTCCGGGAAGCCATCGCAGAAAAGTACACCTCAGAGGGGGTGCCAACAACCCCCGGCCAGATCCTTGTTACCTCCGGCGCACAGCATGCACTCAACATCGTCCTGCGCGCCCTGGCCGGTAAGCAGGACCGGGTCCTCGTGGAACACCCCACGTATCCCAACGCTTTGGATGCGATCCGCGCCGCCGGCTGTAAGCCCCTTCCCGTTGCACTGCCTGCACTTGAGGCGAGTACCTCTCCAGCCTGGGATATCGATGCGATGGTGGCCACCATGAACCAGCAACGCCCCGCAATGGCCTATCTGGTGCCGGACTTCCATAACCCCACCGGGCGCATCATGTCGGACCTGCAGCGCCGGCGCTTGGCGCGGGCGGCCGCGGCTTCCGGGACCGTGCTGGTGGTGGACGAAACGCTGCGCGGATTGAATCTCGACGCCGTCCGCACCGCGCCGATGTCCTCTTTCAGTCCCGCGGTGGTTTCGATCGGATCGCTCAGCAAGTCGCATTGGGCGGGGCTGAGGACCGGGTGGATCCGGGCAGACGAGTCACTGATTGCCCGTTTCATCTCCACCAGGACCGTGATGGATCTGGGCGGCCCGGTAGTGGAACAACTGGCGGCTGCCCGCTTGGTTCGGGCTTTCAGCGAACCGCTTGATGCCCGGCTCGAGGAACTAAGGAATCAGCGCGAATCGCTGCTGGGGTTGCTTGCCGAGCACTTGCCAGCATGGGAGGTGGAGCGACCTCGGGGTGGGCTCACAGTCTGGTGCCGCCTTCCCACGCCGTGCAGCACCGCGTTGACTGTGCTGGCTCCCGACTTCGGCGTTCGCTTGGCGGCCGGCCCCCGCTTTGGGGTGGGTGGCGCCTTTGAGCACTTCCTGCGCGTTCCGTTCACCTTGCCCGCCGCACAGTTGGAGTTCGCCGTCGGTGCGCTCCGCGCCGCCCAGGACAAGCTGGACGCCTCGCCGCATCTCCGCCGAACCCTCAAGACAGAGCGGCCAGCCGCCGTCGCAGTCGCCTAGGCTGCCGGGCCCGCGGATCGAGCGGCCGCGCCCATGCGTTGCTTCGCCGTGTTGGTGCCGGGGCCCACCTGAACATGCGTGGTGGCTTTGGCCAACCCGAACATCGGCATGCCGTTGTACACCACTTCAATGCCCGACGCCGGCACCTGATACGTCTCGTGCCACACGCCGATGTCCCCGCTCCCGGCGATCTCCTTCATGAACTTCCGCCACGGCCCCAGATGTGGCGAGTCCTTGTCAGCGGCAAAGCGCCTCAGGTGCTCCGGGCTTTCCCAATAGCTGAGCATCACCGTGGTCCGCCCAAACCACTGCTCGCTCCCCAGGAGCCCCGCCTCAGGATGAGCGGCGAGGTGTTGCATCATGGCGGGCATGGCCGACGTTACCTGAGCGATGCGACCCATCTTCCACCACCTGTTGGCCCGCATTCCGATGAGGAAGACGGTTACTGTATCGCGCCCGATATCCGCGGTGAAGCGGCCGGGGAAGAAGTCCTGTGCCATGAGAATCCTTCAGTTGGGGAACGGCTCGGTTCCGATTCCGGTTTCGTAACGCTGTTATAAAACAATGTTATGGAACACTTGGAGGTATGGCAAGACCCGTAATTCATGATCAACACGTACAGGATCGGCTCCTGGCGGTTACGGCTGAACTGGTAGACCGCGAGGGACCGGCCCGCGTCACCCTCCGCGATGTTGCCGCTGCCGCCGAAACGTCCACCACGGCGATCTACTCGCTCTTCGGCGGGAAAGCGCAACTGTTGACGGCCGCCGTCGACGACGGCTTCCGGTCCTTTGGCGATTCCCAACGCGAGGCCGCCAAGCACGGGCTGCTGGGATTGGGCCGCGCATACCGCGCCTGGGCGCTGGACCACCCGGCCCTCTACCGCTTGATGTTCGGCGGGACGCTGGCCGCCTACGTAGATTGCAGCCCGACGCCGGAAGTCACCTCCGAGTCGATGCTCCCCTTGGTGGAGGCGGTAGTCGCCGCACAGTCGGCGGGCGCACTCCGCTCAGACGAACCCACACTCGTGGCCATGGCCATCTGGGGGCAGGTCCACGGACTCGTCAGCTTGGAGCTGGCCCAGATGAACGATCCCGCCACCGACTGGGCCTCCATTTATGAGGCCGCCTTGGATTCTGTAGCTCGGGCCTGGGCGGCCTCACCGGACTCTTAGGCGTACACCTTCTCCAGGAACGCGCCCCAGGTCTTGGCCGTGAGTTCCGAATCGCCGGAGCCGCTGAACTCGTGCACCGTCATGCCTACCGGAGCGCCGAAAGCGTTCCTGCCGAAGAAGCGGTACATGGTGTCGGCAGTCCTGAGGCCCAGGAAGTTCTCGTTGGAAAAGTCCACTTCCCCGCTCAGCCGGCCTACGCCGTCGACGTCCACATCCACTGCAGTACCGGAGGCCGCGCCGTCTACGCCAAGGGCCCTCTTCAGCTGCACGAAACCATCCGGCGTCTGCGAAGACGGCGGCGCCTGAATGTCCGTGAAGACCACCGGCTTGCCGTCGAAATACCGCAGGTACTGACCCAGGGTGTGCAGGTAGAACTCGGTGTGCTTGCTGGCGCCGTCATACTGCTCGTCCCAGTTGTCGGCGAAGATCCCGCTGTGAACGTAGTGCAGCTTGGCGCGTCCGCCTTCCAGCGGTTCAAGGACGTGTTCCAGCTGGTTGAACCATCCGTCAGGACCGTCCATCCTGGACACCAAGTGGGTGGGGTATTCCTCGGTGGTCTTGACGTCGGGCCACTGATCCGTGGGGAACATCCAAGCCGGCGTGTCCTTAGTGACCGCCTGCCATACCCGCTCGGGAGTGCCCGGCAGTTCGACGTCCGCTTCGATTTCGAATTTCCGGTTGTCAGTCATTGCTTTGATCCTTTTCTGCTGATTGCTCCGGGGAGGCTTGGGTTGTTTTAAGTGCCGGGTGAAGCACGACGACGAGGCGGTGCTTGCGTGCACCGCCCGCCTCTGCGGCAGCACCGCCGTCGTGATACTTATCCACGAGGCGAGTCACCGCCACGCCGAGTTCCTCGGCGAACGCTGCACGTTCGGTGGCGGAGCGGAAAGTGATCTCGCCATCGATCGCGAAGCTGGCCAGCTTCTTCTTGGCCAGTGCAGCACCGGCTATGAGCTTGCCCATCTCCTGCACGGTGCGGGAGGCCAGTGCCAGCAGCCAGAAGGCCGAAAACCGGTCAGAGAAGCGCCGGGGGTCCGGTGCCACAGAAGCGAGGGCGACGGGCGAGATCAGGTAGGACGCAGCCGTGGCACGCAGCACCCTCTCGGTGACGTTGCCTTTGCGCCGCTCCTCCACCAGCTCCACCAGCCCGTGGCGTTCCAGGGCTTTGAGGTGGTAATTCACCTTCTGCCGGGGCAGCCCCACCTTTGCGGCCAGTTGCGTGGCGGACGCAGGTTCCACGAGCTCCCGCAGAATACGGGTGCGGATGGGGTCCAGCGAGGCTTCCGCCGCGGCCGGGTCCTCGATCACTTCGATGTCCAACATGCTTCAAGTATGCTTACCGACAACTTTTATTGTCAAGAACTTTTTTATCGTCGGAACTGGATGCGTTGTGAGGCCCGCTCTGCGCGATTCGCACGCGTCTAAGGGCGCAGAGCGGGCCTCGCAACGCCGGTAGAATTGCCAGGTGATGCAATCCCCCCTCCCCGTGCGCGACGGCGTGAACGCCACCCGCCTCCGCCTGCCGGACGAGGGGCCATGGACCACCGCCATGGACTACATGATGCATCGCTGGGGACACATCGACCCCCAAGGCATCGAGGACCGGTTCGACGCCGGCGAGATCGTAGGCGAGGGCGGAATTCCCCTTGATCGCAGCACCAAACTGGAGGACCACACCTTCATCTGGTACTACCGCACGCTCCCCCCGGAGACGCGGCTGCCCGTGGAAATCAGCATCCTCCACCAGGACGAACACATCCTGGTGGTGGACAAGCCGCATTTCCTCCCCACCACACCGGGCGGCACCTACATCCAGGAATCCGCGCTGGTCCGGCTCCGGAACCTCTTGGACCTCCCCGATCTCATCCCCATGCACCGCCTGGACCGGATGACCGCCGGCCTGTTGCTGCTCTCCACCAACCCGGAGACGCGCGGCAAGTACCAGGTCCTCTTCGAGAAGCGCCAGGTCCAGAAGGAATACGAGTGCGTGTCCGCCGCGACGCCCGCCGCAGGCTATCCCGCCGTCGAGTTCCCAGCAGTGGTACGCAACCGCATGACCAAGTCACGCAGCTATCTGCTCGCCGAGGTCATCCCCGGTGAACCGAACGCTGAAACGCGCATTGAACAGACAAAAACGTTCGACGCCGGAACTCACCAGCGCGCGCTGTACCGTTTGGAGCCTCACACCGGGAAGACCCACCAACTGCGAGTGCACATGGCGTCGCTCGGGCTGGGCATTGTCAACGATGCCTTCTATCCGGATCTGCTGGACAAAGCGCCGGACGACTACAGCAAGCCGCTCCAACTCCTGGCCCGTGGGATCCGGTTTGTTGACCCGATCACCAAACAACCCGTGGAATACCGCAGCCAACTGGAGCTCAGCGAAGCCCACGGCTGATTCCCCGAAACGTCAGTCCCCCGGGGTCAGGTGATCGAACACCAGGTTCGTCTGGGTGTTGGCAATAGCCGGATCCGATGCCAGGTGAACTGCGATGAAGTCCCGAAGTTCCGTGGGAGTTCCGCAGGCTACGTGCATGAGGAAGTCTTGGTCGCCGGCCAACAGAAACACGCTCTGGACGTTGGGCAATGATCGCAGGCGCTGACCGATGGCAAGCATTTTGTTGCGCGCTTGGGAGTTCACCCGCACCGAGATCAACGCGTAAACCAGCAGGCCCAGGGCTTCAAGATCCACCGAGGCGTGGAAGCCGCGGATGATTCCAGCATCACGCAGCGCCCTGACCCGGCCCAAGCACGTGGAAGGCGCTATTCCCGCTTTGGCGGCGAGGACGTTGTTGGGGATCCTTGCGTCCGCCATGAGCTCCTGGAGGATCAAACGGTCTGTGTCGTCCAGCCGAACCCGGTTCGGCAGCGACCCCCGGGCACGGGTCGTGGGTGAATCTGGCACGAACCCACCTCCAATATTTTCCTGATCCTTCGAAATCCTTGGCACAGCTTTGAGCTGGATTCTATCTTGAAGCGATTTGCAGAATCGACGAGGAGGTCGTTATGGGCGGTTTCGATAAGATCCAAGAACGTGAGGGCGGGCTCAAAAGGCAGCTCACCTCACGGCAAATGACCATGATCGCGCTGGGCGGAGCGATCGGTACCGGTCTGTTCCTGGGGAGCAAATTTGCCATCGGCTTGGCTGGGCCCAGCGTCATCATCAGCTACGCCATCGGAGGCCTGATCGCACTCCTCCTCATGGGCAGCTTGTCCGAGATGACAGTGGCACACCCAACCTCAGGATCCTTCGGAGCTTTTGCCGAACACTACGTCAGCCCGCTGGCCGGTTTCCTGGTGAAGTACATGTACTGGTCCTGCATCGTGCTAGCCGTGGGAACTGAGGTGACCGCGGTGGGCGAATACATGAAACTGTGGTTCCCTGACGTGCCGTCACTGCTATGGGTGATCTTCTTCTCGGCGGTTCTCATCGGCGTGAACACCATGAACGTGAAGGTGTTCGGAACTCTGGAGTACTGGTTCTCCAGCATCAAGGTCTTCGCAATCATCGCGTTCATTGTGCTCGGCGCGTACATCGTCTTCGGCGCCCGCACGGACGGCACTGGCTTCCAGAACTACACAGCCGAAGGCGGCTTCTTCCCCAACGGATTCTCCGGCACCTGGTTCGCGGTGATCGTGTCCATCTTCAGCTACCTCAGCATCGAGATGATTGCCATCGCCGCTGGTGAAGCCAAAGACCCGGCAACCGCCGTGAAGAAGGCTTTCCGGACCACTATCGCCCGGCTGTTGCTGTTCTACATCGTCACACTGGCACTGATCCTGGCAATCGCCCCCGTGAGCCAGATCCTTGCCGGGGGCAGCCCTTTCGTCACAGTCATGCAGAATCTGGGCATTCCCTTCGCGGACAGCCTTTTGACCTTCGTGGTGATCATCGCTGCGCTCTCAGCCATGAACAGCCAGCTCTACATTTCCACGCGAATGATCTTCAGCCTGTCCCGCAGCGGTGACGCACCGGCCGTATTTGGGAAACTCCTCTCCAACGGCGCCCCCGTGAATGCCTTGGTCCTATCCACGGCAGGAATCGCGATCGCCACTGTCGTCTACGCCATGTTCCCCGAGACTGCCTTCACCTTCATGATGGCCATCTCCATGTTCGGGGCCATGTTCACCTGGTTCATGATCTTCGTGACCCATTGGTTCTTCCGCCGCAGCATGAAGCGCAGCGGCACTGAACTCGCCTACAAGACCCGGTTCTACCCGGTGGGCACCATCCTCGGCGCGGTCCTCATGATTGCCATCGCCATCAGTACACTCGGCACCTCGGCGTTCAATATGACCTTGATCTTCGGCCTGCCATCCCTGGCACTCGTCACGGTCCTCTACTACGTGGTGCAGCGCCGCAAACGTCAGGAATCGCCTGGTCAGGAATCCTCCGGCGAGGAAGCAAACACACTCCGGAAGACCGCCGTCGTATCCTCCGAAAACAGCACAAACTCCACCACCTCAAGCGGACTGTCCGACGCCGCGCCGGCGGAAGACGACGACGAAAACGATCTCACGGCGTCGAACGCTACCTCCGCAACCTGAGCGGGGTCCCACCCGTAAATTCCGGCGCTGATCGCAGGGAAGGCCACAGACCGGGCACCCAGTCCGGACGCCACTGCCAGGCTTTCGTGGAAGCAGGAGGCGAGCAGCGCCGGATCCCTCTGTCCCGCGTGCCGGTTAGGGCCCACAGTGTGGATGACCCAGCGCGCCGGGAGCCTGAATGCGGAAGTCGCGACGGCGGAACCCACCGGCAGTCCGTCCCGCAGTTGCGTCCGCCTCAACTCGCGGCACGCCTCAAGCAATTCCCCGCCAGCGGCCCTGTGGATAGCGCCGTCCACTCCTCCTCCCCCGAGCAAAGAGGAGTTGGCGGCGTTGACGATCGCATCAACAGCGCGGGTGGTGAGATCGCCGTGCAGTATGTCGATTCGCATGGCCACAGTCTCACTCCGGAGCGGCAGACAGGGCAAGTGCGGTACCTTGTGCCCATGGACATCACCGCCCCGGAAACATGGGGATCCGCCATTTACCTGTGGATCGTCCCCATTGTGCTGGGCGACGCCATCTTCCCGCCCATCCCCTCCGAAATGGTGGTCATCACCGGCGGGGCGCTGGCAGCCGATGGCCACGCGAACTTCTGGCTGGTCCTTTTCCTTGCCGCGTTCGCGTCCTGGTTGGGCGACATGGCGGTGTTCATGCTGTTCAAACGGCGCATCAGTCATGTCCTGGATAGGTGGGCGTGGGGCCGCCGCGTCCACCGCGGCATCCACGAGGCCATCGCCAAAGCCGGCCGCTCCTCAACGTATGGCGCCATCATCGGCGCACGCTTCATCCCGGGAGGCAGGCTCGCCACCTCATCCGCGGCGGGAATCGCCAACGTCTCGGTACGCGGGTTCAGTCTGTGCGCAGGCCTTGGCGCAGTGCTGTGGGCCGTGTGGCAGGTGGGGCTGGGTTACTTCACCGGATCCACCACCAAACTCCCGTTTTGGGCCAGCTCACTCATTGGTGTGGGACTGGGCTTGGTGATCGGCGTGGTGGTGGGATTGATCGTCACGCGGCGGCGCGGCAGCCGTTCCCCGTGGACGAACCGTTCGACGCCGACAAACCCGGCGACGTGCCACAGCCCGAGTAGGTCCTTTAGACCGGGGCCCAGCGTCCGCGGCTGCGACGCAGCACGTAAAGGCTGCCGGTCAAAGCAACACGCTCGACGGCGTCACGCATCATGGCTGCCGACGTCCGGGCTTCGTCGTTCTCGCCCAAGTAATCGCGATCGTCAACTGTGAAACGGAGGCTGAGCTGGGGCACTCCGCCGACGATGTCCAGCTGGTTCGACTCCACGTGGTGGCGGGTTTCCAGCGCTTCCACCGCTGCGGCCATCACCGATTCAGGTGCGTTGCCCGGTTTGAGGCCAGTGATCTTCAACTTGGTCTGGAACGACGGCATCCCACTACCCTAACCTTCTCTCACATCCCGCGCCCTTGGACGGATCGCTCTCTCACCAGATGAGAGAGCGATCCAGAAAAACCCGCGGGATGTGAGAGAGGGTGCTAGCCGGTGTTGCGCAGGCCGGCAGCCACACCGTTGACGGTGATGAGCATGGCCCGCTGAAGCCGCTCGTCAATCTCGGCTCCGGACACCTGTTCCTCGCGAACGCGCCGAAGGAGTTCCACCTGAAGGTAGCTGATCGGGTCCAGGTACTGGTCGCGGATTTCGAGTGAACGCTTCAACGTGGGCTGGGCGTCGAGGAGCTCGATCTCACCGGTCAGCCTCTCGATTTCTGCCACCGTGAGTTCGTACTCATCACGGATCATGTGGAACAGACGGTGCAGCTCCTCCGGGACCAAGGAGGACACGTAATGACCGGCAATCTCCATATCTGTCTTGGCCAGGGTCATTTCCACATTGGAGATCACCGAGCGGAAGAAGTGCCAGCGATCCATCATTTCAAGGAGCTGATCGGTGTTGCCTGCCTCGCGGGCAGCCTTTAGGCCTGAGCCCACACCGAACCAACCCGGAACGATCTGCCGGGACTGGGTCCAGCCGAAAACCCACGGGATGGCCCGAAGACCGCCGAGTCCGGCTCCGGAGTCCGGGCGCTTGGACGGGCGTGATCCAATATTCAACGAACCCAGTTGCTCCACAGGGGTGGAAGCGAGGAAGTAAGCCGGAAGATCAGGATCATCAATCAGCGCGCGGTAGCGGTCGAACGCTGCGTCGGAGATGATTTCCATGACGTTTGCGTAGCGCTCGCGCTCGTCCTCGGAAGTGCGCGGAGTCCGGTGCAAGGCCGAGCCCTGCATGACCGCTGCCAAGGACAGCTCAAGGTTTTCGCGTGCCAGTTCGGGCAAGGAGTACTTATCCGAGATGACCTCACCCTGCTCGGTGAACTTGATCTCACCCTCAAGCACGCCGTTCGGCTGGGCCATGATGGCATCGTAGGTGGGCCCGCCACCGCGGCCTACCGAACCACCACGGCCATGGAACAAGCGGACACGAACACCATGCTTGGCTGCTACATCGCGCAGCTTACGCTGGGTCTTGTGGATCTCCCACTGGCTGGTCATCACACCGGATTCCTTATTGGAATCCGAGTAGCCCAGCATGATCTCCTGGACATCGCCGCGAAGGCGGACAAGTTCCCGGTAGGAGGGATCGGACAGCAACTGGTCCACGATCTCAGCCGAAGCACGGAGCTCTTCCACTGTTTCCAGCAGCGGGGCAAAGCCGATCTTGGCGTGCGGCTTGGCGCCGAAGAGGTCAATCAAGCCGGCTTCGCGCGCCAGGACCGCTGCAGCAAGAACATCATCGGCACCGCGGGTCATGGAAATGATGTAGGTTTCCACGACGTCCGGGCCGTAGGTGTGCAGGGCTTGGCGGATACTCCGGAAAACGTCGTAGGTACCGTCCGCAGTGCCCTCAAGCTTGATCGGGTGTCCGGAAAGAGGACGGCGCGAAGCCAGCTCCGCACCCAAGTAAGTGAATCGTTCCTCACGCGTCAACTCGCTGTAGGGCTTCTGCGTGCCGAGCCGGTCCACCAGCTGGCCAACAGCATCGTGGTGGTAATCGGCGTGCTCACGGATGTCCAAGGTTGCCAAGTGCAGACCAAAAGCGGCGATTGCCCGGCGGACCCGGGCCAGGGCGCCATCTGCAACCAAACCGGCGGAGTGGTTGCGCAGCGAGGCCTCAAGCAACCCAAACTCCGCAAGCAGCTCGGGAGTGGTTGCGTAGTCGCGGCCCGGCTCGTGATACGTCGACGCTGAAATACGTCGGCCGGTGTTGATGAGCTTGGCCTTGATGCAGGTCAGTTTGAGCCTGTACGGCTCTTGGGCATTCAGTTCAAGGATGCGCTTATCCAGGCCGGGGAGGTTCTTCAGATCAGTCGCGATCGAGTCCAGCAGTTCCTGGTCGGCCCCAAAAAGAGCGGTCGAGTTGGAAAGTACCGAGATGAGTTCGTCGATCAAGGCAATGCTGATGCGGACAGCATTCTGGTTCTGCAGCTGCAGGATCTCCCGGGTGACGGCGGCGGTAACGTTCGGGTTGCCGTCGCGGTCACCACCGATCCACGAACCAAACTTCAGGGGTGCGGCAGCGGCCGGCAGGGAGACCCCGTGCTCAGCCAAAAGCTCTGAAAGGTCCGTCAACATCTCCGGCATGGCGTCGGTAAGGATGCTGTTCAGGTAATAGATGGCATTCCGGGCCTCATCCACAGGAGTGGGACGCACTTGCCGCAGCTCGTCGGTCTGCCACATTTGATCAATGATCTCGGCGAGTTGGCGGTCCTGACGGCGCCGCGCTGAGGTCCCCTCCGTGGTGGGCTCGGCCAGAACGTCCGAGAGCTTGCGGACCTTGTCCAGTACGGAGCGGCGTGAGGCCTCGGTGGGGTGTGCCGTGAAGATGGGGCGGACGTCCAGTTCATTGATCACGTCCTGCAAAACCTGGGGACCAGCTTGGCCGGCGATCTCTGAGACCGCTTTTGCCAGCCAACCGTCCTTTTCCTGCCGGGTGCGCAATCCCCGGACGCGGTGGACCTGCTCGGCAGCGTTGCTGAGGTGGAAATAGAACGCAAAGGCGCGGACCAAGTCAGTAGCCTGGTCAAGCGGCAGGGAGGCAAGCAACTCGCGGACCTGGGCGACGACGTCGTGCGCGCTCCATGGGCCGGTAGCGTCCGCGCCGCCTCGGGCTGCTTCCTTGGACTCCTTGGTCAGCAGCCGCACCTGCTCCACGAGTTGGAGCAGCTCCGGACCATGTTGTCTTACCAGGGACTCGCCGAGAAGCGTGGAAACGCGGCGTACGTCGGCCCGCAGTTCAGCAGCGAGATCGGTGTCTTGATGGGCAGTGTGAACCATAGATACTTACCTTCGGGGATCTGGTTGGCCCGTACACTGCGCTGGATACTGTGAGCCGGATTACTTGTTCCTACGGGATCTTACCCGCACCTAACTCAACAAAAGGAATGCGTCTCAGATTTTAACGTCGCCTTCTGCCGGCTTCTGGACAGGCCTGGGCAAGACTACTTTTCCACCGAAAACATCCCGGCCCTCCGAACCCGGGCCCGCGGACAGAGACTCGTGCCGGCGCTGCCTCATCTCTTCTATGGCTGCTGCCGCTTCCATCCGGGTAGGTGCACCCGTGGCCGGTTCAATCATGGACAACACACTGCCCAGGGTGCCGGTTGCTCCTTTTGACGGAACGCCCCTCTGCACCAGCCGCGTGCCGGCCCAGAACGATCCCACAATGAGTGCCAGGCTGACCACGGCCGGAACCACTGTCTCAATCCCCATGCAATGAGGGTACGCCCCGGGCGAAAGGGAACACAGACCGGGCCTCACGGAGACCAGGCCTCACGCGAACTCTTCCAAAGGGTGGTCCTGCTTGCACAGCTCCAAAACCGTATCCAACACCCCAGGCGCAAGGGCACTGAACACGCCAAAACGCGCCTCCACTTCCAATACTGCCGGCTTGCCGTCCTGCAGGCGCTTGATATCCACGCTGAATGGTCCGGTCAGCCCAAGGGCGGCAGCAGCTGAACCCGCCACCACCGCAACGTCAGAGTCCGAGGGCGCTTGAACCTTCCGGACACGAACTGTGGGCGAACCATCCTCCTTGGCTGCCTCTCTGAGCGTTCTCTCCAACACAACCAGGACATCATCCGGCCCGGTGAGTTGTCCGTGGCGAAAGCCTTGCGCAGCGTACTCGGTACCCGGTGCAAACCGTTGGACCATCCAGGAATCGTCCAGGCTTGCCCAAATACGGGCAGCCCGCGCACCGGAGTCGGACGTTCGCCCCAGCAACCGGATGCCGCGTCCGTTGCGTGAAATGCGAGGTTTCACCACCAGCGGGCCGCCCAATATATCCATGGCATCATGCACAGACCCGAGTGCGCTGGGCAGGCCGAATCGGGGAACGCTCACACCCGCACCCGCAAGGCAGGTCATGGTGAGGTATTTGTCGTGAGCCCTCCTCACCGGCGCAGGATCGGCGATCACCACACGAACTCCCGGCGCGAAATCGTCGCGGGCTTCAGAAAAGACGACCAGCTCGGCACTCATGGTGGGAATGAGGATTTCGATCCCATAGCCCGCCACCAGGCCCCGCAACTCCCAAAGGTAACCGCGGGTATTCGAAGGTGAAACGACCGCCACACCATCGGCCGCCCCGCAACGGGCAGGAATCTCGTCCACCCCCAGCACCCAATGGCCCTTTGCCTTGAGCTGCCGGACCAAGGACGAGCCAGCCGAGTTGGCAATGCCTGTCACCAGGACACGCGACATCAGAGCGTTCCCACACCAAGGTAGGGCACGGAAGGATCCACCACACGGCTGTGGGTTTCTGTCTTCATTTCTCACCTTTATGGATAGAGCACGCCACCCGCTACCGGGCCTTGCCGATGGATGAGTGCACCGGGGCGAAGGATCATGACGCAACCCGCACTGCGATATTGGAATCAGTACACGGCAGAGAACCTTTTGGAAGCCAACCCCGGTCCGCTCAGCGTGTAGGTAAGAACTCTTTCGCCTCTTTTGACGTCGTCCTTGCCACGCTTGAGGCCGGCTCCGATCTGAAACCGAAGATCAGCGCGCTGCACCGAGTTAGTGGAACAACTCACCACACTCCGGCTCTCGAACGAGCAGATCCAGCCATCCGGGGCACGAATTGAGTCTTCCACCACCAACGAATGCTTCCCCACGGCGAACACCGCCGTCGCGCTCCCCAAGGAACTTCCTCCGGAGACCCGGAAGTCAATTTCCAGGACCTTGCGCTCGGAATCTTCCTCCCCGGCCTCGCGCGCCGAGCCATCCACAACCGCTGGAGCAGTCAACGACGGAACAGCCAAAGGCGAGGCAGACTGTGTGGTGACCGGGAGTGGAGCAGGGGGCGGCGCGATCGGTGGTTCGGCCGGAGTCTGCGGCACGGGGTTCTCCACAACAGGATTCTCGTTTGCCGCCGGCCCTTCAACGGATGGCACGTCACCCGGTGGCGGCGCCTGCGGCGGCGCCGGTGTTGAAGAAACGGCCGGTGTTGTAGAAATGGGAGTCGGCGCGTTCGTTGGGGAAGGGGCTGGAATCACCGGAGCCTTTTCTGACGGAGCCACAACGGATTCCACGGCCCGCTTCTCCATATAGGCGTCCGGAGTCAGGTGGTCAACTATGCCCACAGCCCCCAGCACAAGTCCTACGGCAGCTGCTGCGATGACAGCCATGAGCACCGGTTGGGCTAGGGCGGGGACCGCCACGGCCGCGTTGGCGGGCACCATGCCACCCACAACTCCGAGCCCCGCCCCTTTGCCCGCCCACAGCGCGGCCGGGATCCCTGTCACCAAGGGCAGCAGGACAGCCCTCATGCTCCCCTGAACGTCTTTCAGCTCCGCAAGGGCCGCGGTGCACGATGGGCAGCCGTTAAGATGCTCACGGATCCTGCGCCCGGTGGCATGGGAGACCCCACCACGGATGTAGTTGCCTAGCTTCGAGGCGTACTCAGCGCATTTAGTGTCAGCCTGCTCCGCTATGTGGTACTGCAGGTACTGCCTCCTCAGGCCCTCACGGGCGCGAAGAGCGAGTGCAGAAACGGCATTGGCTGAGAGACCCAGAACCGGTGCCACAGCTGCGGGTTTCATGCGTTCGACGTCCAAGTACCACAGCACAGCCTGCCACCGTTCAGGCAGGGCCCGGAATGCTTTGGCCACTGTGTGCGATTCAAAGGCGCTGATTGCTGCGTCCGAGTCCACCAAGGTTTGGTCCAGGACGGCATGGTCACTACTGGGCAGGACCTTGCCGGCTTTCCGATTACGTTGGTGGGACAATCGGGCAACCGTGGAGAGCAAGTACGCCCTAAAGAAGGTGTCCGGCCCTTTCCCCGAGATGAGGCTTTGCAGGACCGCCTGGAATGCCTCAGCCACTACGTCCTCGGCGTCACTTTGGTTGTCCACGTTGCGTCTGGCGACGCTGGAGGCAACGGACACATGGCGCTCGTAGAGTCCGTCGAAGGCAGACATGTCTCCATTGCGGACCAAATCAATGAGTTGTCCGTCGTCGACGCTGGTTTTGTTGCTCGCATGTGACGTGCGTGCCATTTATGGCACCCCCAAACCGTAGAGAACCCTGCCCATATCTATGGAGTGTGGATACCGCCCGAGTCGTGACGCCAGTTTGTAAAAAGTCTTTAGCAACCATGTTCGAGGCACTCCCTTCGTCACGAATCGGCTCTTCTGCGCACTGTTGGGATATGACATCGTTCCGGACAAAATCACCTGCCGAACGCACGTTTTCACAGCACCACTTGCTGCGCAGATGGCGGACTGCCAGTTACCAAAGGGGTTGGCGGTTCCGAGCGGATTGGTACGTGCCGGAAGTCCGGACAGTCGTCATTCCCCTGGCAAGCGGGGCAGTAATTCCCGCCCCCGCGGCGAAATTACTGGGAGCTGCGCGCGCCAGGAACGGTGTCAGCATCAGAGAGACCCTGAACGACTTCCGCGCCCTGTTCACTGCCGCGGATCAGGCCCTGGACGTCGATGCCCTCCTCTCAATCGCGGAGGGCTGGGCGGAGGTAGCAGAAACAGCCCCCACCATCTCCTGCACCGACGTTTACACGGGGCTGGCCACCCAGGCCCACTTCCAACGAAGGGTCCACGATGTATCCGCGTTCGGTGCGGAGGGGCCGGGTTCCCACGCACTGGCCATCATCGCGCTGCCCCGGCCCCGCGATAGCCGCACGCATGGTTGGACATTGTTGGCCCGGCTGGGGGACGCAGTGAAGGCCGCACTGCAAGGAACTGGAGCGACGGCAATGTATCAAAATTCCGCCATTCACGTCCTCTTTTCCGTCAGCGAAAGCAACCTTTCCCGGCTGATGGCGTGCAAGGCAGTTCTGGAAGCTCTCGACGACGGCAGCCTCTACCCTGCCCGCATGAAGTTCTACCCGCTTTCCCGGGCGGAGGCCACGGCTGCCACCACCTCAACTGCCGCGCGGGACTCGTCCTGAAAGCCGGATTTGGCCGAAATCCGTTCTGCAGCGTAACGAACCACTCCCGGCGAACACTCACCTTGTGACGGAATACATCCCAAGGACTCAAAGGACCCTCCCACTAATGAACAAGCAGATCCATCCAAGAACCGCCTCACTGGTGGCTGCCTTTCTGGCCGCTGTCATGGCCATCCTGGGGCTCTCGGCCCTGCCAGCGAGTGCTGAGGAGATCCCGGGAGCGGAGATCACCCTCAGTACCGGTTCCACAGTCACCGGGCAATGGGACCAAGTGGATCTCTCCTGCACCTGGTCCGTCCCGGATAACTCACAGCCCGGGGACACTTTCACTTTGCAGCTTCCCCCCGAACTGCGGTGGTTTGGCGCTGCAACTTTTGACCTGAACACTCCTGATGGCCAGACCGTAGCAACAGCTGCGGCCAACGACGCCGGCCGTGTGGTCTTCACGCTCACCGACTTCGTCGCCCTGCATCCACTCAATGTGGGCGGTACCTGCTCTTTTGCCACTCAGTACTCCGTGGCTCCGGCAACGGGCGAAACCAAGGAACTTAGCTTCGTGTTCGGTGACAGCGTGATTCGCGTCCCGGTGCAGATTGAACCGTGCACTGAGAACTGCCTCCCGGACGCTCCGACGACTGCCGGCAAGTCGATGTGGTGGGCGGACTCTTCCCAATCAGAACTTCAGTCAGTCCTTTACATGCCGCCCATGGTGTCAGCAACCAACGATGTTGTAGTCACCGATATCCCCTCAGCCGGCATGGTGATCGACTGCAGCCGCGTAACACCCCGCGTGGGCAAGGTAAGGGGCGAAGCGGGCAACATCGTTGAACCCTTCGACAATGAGCAGTACCCCGCGAGTATTGAATGCACCCCTCAGTCGCTGACGGTCAGCTGGACCGGCCTCCCCAAAGGCGAACACGTGGAGCTCTTCGTTGTGACCGAGGTGTCTGATGCTTCCCTGGACGTTTACCAAAACAACGGGACAGTGACCATCTCAGGCGAGGAAAACCCGGTAGGGGCCCAAACACGCCGAAGCAGTGCCAGCGGAACCGGGCAAGGGACGGCTACGCCAACCCCCACAGCTACGCCAACCCCCACACCCACACCCAGCACCGCCACGGTGACCCCCACACCCTCACCGAGCACCAGCACCAGCACCAGCACCAGCAGCCCAGTAATAGTGGTTCTTCCAACAGAATCCACTACACCGGGGCAGACGACCCCACCGGCCCCCGGCAACCCAGCACAGCCCGCCAACAATCCAACACAGCCCGCAACTGCGGCACAGTTGGCCACCACGGGGGCGCAGGGCCAGGCGTTCGTCGTCCTGGCTGCGGCGCTTCTGGCCGTGGGATCTCTCCTCGCCTTTGCCGGTGCCCGTAAGCATAGGCGGCGCTCGCACTAGACGGGCGATCGGGAAACGCCCTTCGGGGCAAGATGGCGACGGTGGGCCTGGGGTGCATGGTCCATCACGCCGTCCAGCAATCCCGGCTCGCGCTGGCATGGGTTTGGGGCCAGCGCGAGCCGATCCAAGGTAGTGGAGTTCTGACCCAGCTGGGCCGAATTCCGGGAATGCCCACGCCCGGCGCATAGTTGAGGCAAGTGGCAACCGCCGCGAACGGACGCGAACCCCAGCCGAGGAGAACCATGAGCTCGCCCACCACCGCAACCGATCCCCAGCTCGCCCGTTGGGAGCGGTTCCGTGCAGGTCGACATTCAGCCCTTGCCACCGCGCACGGATGGCTGACCCTCACGTCCTTCCAGTGGCTTGAGTTCCAGCCCTCCGAGGTGGAACTTGTCCCGGGCCTCTGGTCCACCGACGGCACCACAGCATTCCTCACGGCGAGCGCTTCGGATGGACTCACCTTGGTGGAAACGGGACAGCCCGTAGAGGGGACCATTACGGCGACGCTGCAGGACGAAGAGTCGCTCATGTGCGTCCAGTTTGGCGGCGACGACGGTAAGCAGGTTGTGGTGGAACTCGCCATGCGTGCGGGCAAGTACGCTATCCGCACCCGCGACAACAGCTCCCCCGTGCTGACCGGTTTCGTAGGTGTTCCCACCTACGAGTACAACCCTGAGTGGGTTATCCAGGGCCGGTTCGAAGCTTACGCTGAGCCCGTGGACGTGCCCATTGGCACAGCCAACCCCTTGGTGGATGGCGTCCACCGGTCAGTGGGCGAGGTCGTTTTCCGGGTACCGGGCGTTCCTCACGAAATCCGGCTGCACGCTGAAGAGGAGAAGCTGGGTGCGCTCAACGTCACCTTCCACGATGAGACCAACGGGGAGACCACGGACGAATGGCGGAAGGTTTTCATTCCCCGGCCTCGCCCCGACGGGTCCGTGGTCATTGATTTCAACCGTGCCATCAACTACCCCAGTGCTTTCACTCCGTATGGCACCTGCCCCATGCCTGTGCGGGGCAACTCTCTTGACGTGCGGGTAGAAGCCGGAGAGAAGCTCCCTCAGGAATGAGACCGGCAGTTCTAGGTGATGGCTGAAACCCCTGTCACTGCACGGCCAACGATCAGGGAGTTGATTTCGTAGGAGCCTTCATAGGTGTAGATTGCCTCGGCATCAGCGAAGATCTTGGCTATGCGGTAGTCGGTGACGATTCCGTTCCCGCCCAGGATGGACCGGCCCGTGGCCACGGTTTCCCGCATCCTGGCACTGCAATAGGCCTTTGCGAGCGCCACCTGCGCCATGTCGGCCCCTCCGTGGCGCACCCCTTGGGCGTCCGTGAAGATGTCCTCCTGCAGCTGCGCTATGCGAACCATCATTCCCATACTGGCAACCGCGTTGCCGAGCATATCCACCAGGTGTTGTTGGATGAGCTGGAACTTGGCCAACGGTTTGCCGAATTGGAAGCGTTCAACGGCGTACTGCCGGGCGACGTCGAAGGCTGCCAATTGTTGGCCTACTGCTTGCCAGGCCACCATGATCCGGGACCCTCGGAGGAGGTGGTTGGTGTCCGCGAAGCTGCTGATGCCGGCGAAGCGATCGGTTTCAGCTACCTCGACGTCCTCAAAGACGATGTCGGCGTTCTGCACCGTCCGCAGGGCAATCTTGTTTTCGATGCGGCTACGGGTGATGCCGGGCAGAGTCGCGTCGACGATGAAGGCACGCACTGCTCCGTCTGTTTCGTCCTTGGCCCACACCAGCATGTAGTCGCAGAACGTCCCGTTGCCAATCCAGCGTTTGGCGCCGTTGATCACCCAGTAATCGCCGCCGTCGGAGTCTGGTCGTTCAACACGGCGGGCGGTGGTCTCCATCCCACCGGCGACGTCGGACCCGTGGTTCGGCTCTGTGAGCGCGAAGGCGCCGGTGGTGCGAAGGTTGGAGGCGTCATCGAGGTAGCGGTCCTGTTGATGATCACTGCCGAAGTCGTAGAGCGATTCGACGAAGAGATCGTGATGGACCATGAAGAAGGTGGCGATGGAGGTGTCGACGCGGGTCATCTCAGCGATCACAAGCCCGGCAAACAGGTGTGTGTATCCTCGCTGGGCGGGGGCGCTGAGCCGGAGGGCCGCGAGTTTGGGGAGGATGTGTTCCGGGAACTCCGCTTTCTCCCACCATTGCCCGGCGTAGGGGGCGATCTCGGAGGCCAGGAATGCACGGAGTTCGTTGAGTTTACGCTGTTCCTGGACACTGAGCAGCGATTCGAAGTCGAAGAAGTCAGCAGTGGGAAGGTCGGCTACGGAGGGCCGAGCGGACCCAACTAACCCCGGAGCGCCGCTGTAGTCGCCCATCATTTGAGGCCCATGCGGATGGCGCCGTCGAGCCGGATGGTTTCCCCGTTGAGCATGGCGTTCTCCACGATGTGGGCGGCCAGGTTTGCGTATTCCGCGGCACGGCCCAGACGGGCGGGATGCGGAACCTGCTGTCCAAGGGATTCCTGGGCCGATTGGGGAAGTCCGGCCATCATGGGTGTTTCAAAGATTCCGGGCGCAATGGTGGCCACCCGGATCAGTGAACGGGCGAATTCTCGTGCCAGGGGCAGCGTCATGGCTGCTACGGCGCCCTTGGATGCGGCGTAGGCGGGCTGGCCGATCTGGCCTTCGAAGGCGGCGACGGACGCGGTGTTGATGATGACGCCGCGCTCGGGCCCACCCAGTTCCGTGGAAACGGGCTCCGTTTCCACCATGGCTGCGGCGGCCAAACGAATCACGTTAAAGGTGCCCACGAGGTTGATCTGGATGACCTTGTTGAAGGTTTCCAGCGGCAGCACGCCATCACGGCCAAGGACTTTTCCGGGTGTGGCTATGCCTGCGCAGTTGACCACGATCCGGAGCGGCCCCAAAGCAACAGCGGCGTCGACGGCGGCCTGGACTTGGGATTCGTTGGTGACGTCTGCGGGAGCAAAGACCGCCCGCTCCCCTGCACCCGTCGCCGAGGCGTTGAGCTCGGCCGCGTAGGACTCGCCGGCTGACTGTGGCAGATCCACCAACACCACCGAGGCCCCGGCGTCGAACAGTCGTTTGGCGGTGGCAGCCCCCAGACCTGATGCCCCGCCGGTTACCAGCGCCACAGTGCCCTTGATGTCCATTCATCCTCCTTGATGCAGACTAAATCCGTTAATGCATGTTAACTGGAATTGTGGCCCGGTGCACACTATCGGCCCCGCTAGGCTAATGACATGTCCAGCCAGATCCAGCCAGCCGGGATTCCAGCACCCTCCGCCGACGCCACCGAATGGGCCAGGCGTGCCAATCAGGCTGCGCGGTCCGTGACCCGAAGCTTTGGCAGGCGCCTCCTTTTCCTGCCCGGCACCCACATCGGTGCGGTGACCCTGCCCAGCGACACCCTCAGGAGCCTCTCCGGCCCTTGGCATTACTGGTGGCAAGCGCACTACGTTGACTGCTTGGTGGATGCGGGCCGCCGCGAGCTGGCGGGCAAAACAAAGTTCGACGGCGACTCCCGCCCGAGCGCAGGACGGCTCGCCTCGCGGCTGGTCACCACCATCCGCTTGCGGAATCTCCTGAGATTCGTGAACGACTACTACGACGACATGGCGTGGCTGGCCCTGGCCACGCTGCGTTTGGAGAAGCTGGCCGAGGAGACCAAGAAGCCTGGCCGCCGGAGGAACGCCTATGTTCAAAAGTGCTTGACCTTGCAGTTCGATTCGGCCTCCACGGACCACCTTGGAGGTGGCACCTTCTGGAGCACCAAGCGGGACTTCAAGAACACTCCGGCCACAGCTCCGGTGTCCCTGTACTACGCCCGGACCGGCCATACCGAGCGTGCTCAGCACTTGGTGAACTGGCTAAACAGCAAGCTCCTTCACCCGGAACGGGGTCTATATCAGGATGGGCTGCGGATCAGTAACGGCGAGGTGGTGGTTGATGGGGCCATTTACACCTACAACCAGGGCCCGGTGTTGGGTGCGCTGCTGGAACTGGGCGGCGAAGAGAATCTGCGCAGGGCGGCACTGTTGGTGGACGCCGTGGAACGTGAGCTCACACTGCCCGGCACGCGAGTGATCCGCGGCGACGGCACGGGCGATGGCGGCCTTTTCACCGGCATACTGCTCCGCTACCTGGCGCTGGCCGCGCGGGACGTCAGGCTTTCAGCCACTACCCGCGAAAAGGCGGCGTCTTTGGTTTACGGCACGGCAGAGGCCTTCTGGGCGGGCCGCCGTGTAAGTACGGGCAGTGCCGGCAAGGGCACACCTGCGATCGTGTTCTCCTTCGAGCCCCAGCGGCCGGCGAGCGAAACATATCCGGTGGGCGCCGCCGTCGAACTTTCCACGCAGCTGCAAGGGTGGATGGCGCTTGAGGCGGCGGCGAGCATTACAAGCAACGCGAGCAGTCCCGGCAATTAGGACACGCAACACTTCCGTAATTCAGGTGATCCTCGTCACTTAATGCCGTTTCGGCTTCATAGCAAAGGTATGGCTAACCTACGCTTTTCACAGCGGGCTCCCCAACCTACCCGCCAGCACGGACCCAAGGCATTGTCCTAGCACTGCCGTGCTTGTTCCCAGAAAGAAGCCCTCCATGAAGCTCCCCAAAAACGCTCTGGCCGGAATCGCACTTCTCGCCACCGCCGCTCTTGGCCTTTCCGCCTGCGGCTCCAACGCCACCACCGCACCGGATTCCTCCGAATCCGCGGCCGCCGGCGATGGCATCACGGTCTACAACGCTCAGCACGAGAGCCTGACCAAGGAATGGATCGACGCCTTCACCAAGGAGACCGGCATCAAGGTCACCCTGCGCCAGGGCTCTGACACCGAGATGTCCAACCAGATTGTTCAGGAAGGCGCGGCCTCACCGGCGGACGTCTTCCTCACCGAAAACTCCCCTGCAATGGCGCAGGTGGAAAATGCGGGTCTGTTCGCGGACGTCGACAAAGCCACCATCGACCAGGTTCCGGCCGAGTTCCGCCCGTCCACCGGCAAGTGGACCGGGATCGCAGCCCGCTCCACCGTCCTGGTATATGACAAGAACAAGATCAGCGAAGACCAGTTGCCCACGTCCATGCTGGATCTGGCAAAGCCCGAATGGAAGGGCAAGTGGGCGGCATCGCCGTCGGGCGCTGACTTCCAGGCCATCGTCTCGGCACTCCTTGAACTCAAGGGCGAGGCCGCAACCGAAGAATGGCTCAAGGGCATGAAGGAAAACTTCAAGGCTTACAAGGGCAACAGCACCGCCATGAAGGCCGTCAACGCCGGCGAAGTAGACGCGGCGCTGATCTACCACTACTACTATTACGGCGACCAGGCCAAGACCGGCGAGAACTCCAAGAACGTCACGCCGTACTACTTCAAGAACCAGGACCCGGGCGCGTTCGTGTCCGTATCCGGTGGCGGCGTCCTCAAGTCTTCCAAGAAGGCAGCCGACGCCCAGGCGTTCCTGAAGTTCATCACAGGCAAGGCCGGCCAGGAGATCCTCAAGACCGGAACCTCCTTTGAGTACGCCATCGCCTCAGAGGTTGATGCCAATGAAAAGCTTGTTCCCATCAAGGACCTGCAGGCACCCACGGTGGATCCCGCCAAGCTGAACTCCACCAAGGTCACCGATCTGATGACCAAGGCAGGACTCCTGTAATTCTGTGACCACTGATCTATCGGCTCCCGACGTTCCACGTTCAGAGGGAAGCACGACGACGGCGGGCCGGGGCAAGCGCCCCCGCCCGCCTTTCGGCGTTTCCACGGTGTCCTTGCTGGCGGTGCTGATAGCGCTGTTTTCGCTGCTTCCGCTGGGCTATGTCCTGTACATGACAGCAGCGACCGGCTGGGACACCGCCGTCGATCTGATCGTGCGTCCCCGCGTGGGCGAGCTGCTGCTGAACACGGTTTTATTGATGATCTTTACCGTGCCCCTATGCTTGGTGCTCGGCGTGGGCGGGGCGTGGCTGGTGGAGCGAACCAGGCTCCGCGGACACCGCTGGTGGGCGGTGCTATTGGCCGCCCCTTTGGCTATACCTGCGTTCGTCAACAGCTACTCCTGGGTGTCCGCTGTCCCTTCCTTGGAGGGGCTCTGGTCCGGGGTGCTGATTGCCACGTTGTCCTATTTCCCGTTGGTGTACATCCCCGCAGCGGCGACGCTTGGCCGTTTGGACCCCGCCATTGAGCAGTCCGCGGCATCGTTGGGCCTGGGTTCCTGGGCCGTGTTCCTCCGCGTTGTCCTACCGCAGCTGCGCATCGCCATGACGGGCGGCGCCTTGCTGGTGGCCCTGCATTTGTTGGCTGAGTACGGTGCTTTCGCGATGATCCGTTTTGATACGTTCACCACGGCGATCATGGTCCAATTCCAGTCCACCTTCAACGGGACCGCAGGGAACATGCTGGCCAGCGTTCTGGTGTTCCTGTGCTTGCTCCTGCTGCTGGCCGAAGTAAAGAGCCGGGGCACTGCCCGCTATGCCCGGATCGGCTCCGGCGCGCAGGCAAAGGCTATCCGCTTGCCCCTGGGTGGCTATCAAGTGCCTGCCCAGCTCGCTCTGCTGGCCCTCACGGTCCTGGCCTTCGGGCTGCCGCTCTGGTTTGTGCTGAAGTGGGTGATGGCGGGCGGTTCTGACGTGTGGGCGGCTGATGAGTTCATCCCGGCACTCTCGCAAACCCTCATCTATGGGGCAGCGGGTGCACTGGTCACCACAGTGGTGGCATTCCCCATGGCTTACCTGGCCGTCCGGCACCCGAGCTGGTTCTCCAAGATGCTGGAACTGTCCAACTACGTCACCAGTTCGCTGCCGGGAATCGTGGTGGGCCTGGCCTTCGTCACCGTCAGCATCCGCGTGGTCCCCGGGGTTTACCAGACTGCGGGGGTTCTGATTGCGGCGTACGTGCTGCTGTTCCTTCCGAGGGCTTTGGTGAACATCCGTGCCGGCTTGGCACAGGCCCCCAAAGAACTCGATGAGGCCGCGCAGTCCTTGGGCAAAACGCCTTTGGCATCCTTCTTCAAAGTGACGTTGCGGCTCACCGCGCCGGCAGCTGCCGGCGGGGCTGCGTTGGTCTTCCTGGCCATAGTCAACGAGCTGACAGCCACCCTGCTACTCTCACCCAACGGTACGCGCACCCTGGCCACGGAATTTTGGAGCAAGAGCAGCGAGATCGACTACGCCGGCGCCGCACCCTACGCGTTGCTGATGATCCTGCTGTCAGCCCCCATGACATACCTTCTCTTCCAACAGTCCAAGAAAGTAGCCGGACAGTGACCGAACAATCTCCTTCCAGGCTTCCGGCGCCCCGCGTGGCCCCCTCGGTGGCTCCCACTACGAATGCGCATCTGGATATTCGGGAGGTCACCAAGAACTTCGGCTCCCAGGCGGTGCTGAAGGGCGTAAACCTCTCTGTGGCCAAAGGCGGGACCACTGCGATCGTGGGTCCTTCCGGTTCAGGCAAGACCACACTGTTGCGGTTGATCGCGGGCTTTGAGCATCCGGACACCGGTTCCATCAGCCTGAACGGTTCCCGGGTGGCCGGAGAAGGCGACTGGGTGCCTGCGCACAAACGGCAGGTAGGGTACGTCGCCCAGGACGGCGCGCTCTTTCCACACTTGACGGTGGGTCAGAACGTCGCGTTCGGCTTGGATTCAGGAAAGCTCGACGGCGGTCGCGGCGCCGTGAGGTCGCGGGTTTCGGAACTGCTTGAGATGGTGTCCTTGGATGCGTCCATGGCTAAGCGCCGGCCGCACCAGTTATCCGGCGGTCAGCAGCAGCGGGTCGCCTTGGCCCGGGCGTTGGCCAGGGAACCTGAACTCATGCTCCTTGACGAACCGTTTTCAGCGCTCGATGCCGGACTTCGGGTAGCCACCCGCAGGGCCGTAGCCAAGGTGCTCAGTGCTGCCGGGGTGACCACCATCCTGGTGACCCACGATCAAGCTGAAGCACTCTCCTTCGCTGACCAGGTGGCCATCATGCGCGGCGGCAAGCTGGCCCAGATCGGTAACCCTTTTGTGGTTTACACCCGGCCGGCGGATCGCGCCACGGCTGAATTCCTTGGCGATGCCGTGATTCTTGATGCCTGGATGGAGGGCTCCCTGGCCACGTGCTCGCTGGGTGGAATCCCGGTCCGTCGACCCCCAGCCCAAGGGAAAGTCCAACTCATGCTCAGGCCCGAGCAAATCCGCATCGCACCCGATGGGCCCATCCGCGGAGTGGTGGTGGACACCGATTACTTCGGGCCGGAAACCACTGTTCGCATCAAGCTGGGTGAGTACACGGCCCCCGACGGCGGCGCCTCGGGCAACAGCCACCGCTATCCGGGCGGCGGCGAGATCATCACCATCAGGCACTGGAACGCTTCGATCACCAAACCCGGCACTGAATTGTGCCTGCGCGTGGTGGGCGAAGGGGTGGCGTTTCCTTCCGAGGCCTGACCGGCCCGCTGGATTACGTCGGCCGCTTTTTCTGGGGGTACGGGGTTTCATGGCGGGCCAGCATCTCCACGAAACCAGCGATTTTGCGCGCCCGGGTCTCTGCCCGTTTGACTCCGTTGGTGCGGTGGATCAGGGCGAAGCGGTTCTGTGACGTCAGGACATCGAACATAGCCTGCGCCTCCGGGACTGCGGCGATCGCTGCCGCGAGATCGTCCGGAACCACCGAATCCGCCGGGCCCGCGTATGCAGCTTCCCACCGTCCGTCAGATTTCGCGGCCTCAACCACGGCACGTCCGGCGTCGGTCATCCTGCCCTCGGACTCCAGACGGGCAATGTGCCCCACATTCCGCACTGACCAGATGCTCTTGCGGCCGCGGGGCGTCATCCGCTGGAAGTAGCTTTGGTCGTCGCGCCTCTTCACCTGACCGTCGATCCACCCAAAGCACAGGGCCTCGTCCAACGCGGCGTCATAGTCCAACTCCGTGACGTTGCCGCCCTTCTTGTGCAGGATCAGCCACACGCCGGGGCTGTCTGTGGCATTCGCGGAAAGCCAGGCACGCCACGCGGCGCCGTCTTTGACAAGGAGTTCCTCAAGTTCATTGGGCATGGATTCAGCATAGGCTTTGATGAGGACCCACCCAGGAGGACCAATGTTGCGAGCCCGCCCCACCCACTACACCTCGCGCCCCGAACAGTGGGCCACGCTGCTGATGGCCCTCGGTTTGGTGAAGACGGTGGACGACGGCGACTGGCGGGAGTTCGACGCCGGTTCGGGTCGCCTGGCGGTGGGCTCAGTAGTCCACGCACACCCCTTGGACGGCTCCACGGTTTTCGGGGTGGAGGTAGGGAACCTGGAGGAGTTCGCGCGCCGCACCGAGGAAGCCGGCACTCAAGCGGAAATCCACGAAGGTCATGAGGAAACCACCGTGCAGATCTCATCCGATGACGGCTTTGAGTTCTTCGCCTTCCCTGCGCAACGGGCAGCGGATGGCACGTGGGCCGCCTCGGACGAGGCCGACCCAGGGCTGACAGTGGTGGCTACCTGGGTCAGCCCTTTGGTGGGCCTTGCCGCCACCGCCTTGCGGAACACCGGCGCCCGGCCGCGCACTGAGGACGACGAATCAGCCACGTTCACCACCAAGAACGGCGGAATCCTTCGCATCATTCATGGCGCGGATGCCACTAACGGGGACCTCGCGTTTGAGTACGACGGCGATCTGGAACCACTGTTGTCCCGCCTCAAAGATGCAGACATTGAGGCCAGGATCGATGAGGACGTCCTGTACGTCGCCAACCCGGACGCCGTGAGTGGCGCGGCCCCGGCGTCGATCGTGGTGGTGGCTGTTTAGTCCTCCAGCGCCCCGTCACACAGGCGGCCGACCACCTCGGTAAGCATGGTGAGCCCGGCCACGATGTCCTCATCCGTGGTGTATTCGTGCTCATTGTGGGAGATGCCATCCACGCTGGGCACGAAGAGCATCACCGTGGGAACCAGGTCCTTCATATTCGTGGAGTCATGCCCGGCGAGGGTCATGACTTCCTTGTTGGACAACCCGAGGTCCGCGGCAACCTTGGCCGCGAGTTCCACGCCTTCGGGCTGGTACGGGGTGACGGCCCAGGAGTGTGAGTGGTGCTTCTCAACGGACACGTTGGCAAGCCGTTCGATCTTCGAGATTCGGGCGTGCAGCAGGGCGTCGGCCTCGGCCAGGACGGCTTCGTCGGCGCTGCGCAGGTCCAGCAGCAGGTTCACGCGGGACGGCACCACCACGGGCGAATTTGGGTAGACGTTGAGCTGACCCACCGAGGTGTGCAGCACTGCGGGAAAGCGGTCGGCGAGTTCACGTGCGGCAACCACCAGCATGGACGCCCCAAGAAGGGCGTCTTTGCGGTCGGCAATCACCGTGGAACCGGTGTGTGCTTGCTCGCCGTGGACCACGAACTCGTACTTGTTCGCTGCCCAGTTGGAGCTGACCAGGCCGATGGTGATGCCCTCGCGCTCCATGCTGCGGCCCTGTTCGATGTGGATCTCGGCGCAATATGCAGCCTCCGGCCCCTCAAACGTCCCGCGGCAGCCGATCGCGTCCAAGGCATCACGCACGGTGACTCCGGCGGCGTCCTGGGTATTGAGTGCGTCCTCGAGATCCAGCTTGCCGGTGTAGACGGAGGAGCCCATCATGGACGGCTTGAAGCGGCTGCCTTCCTCGTTGAACCAGTTGACGACGGCGAGGTTGAACTTGGGTGCCTCGGCGCCGGCTTCCCAACGGGCTGCAAGGCGGAACGCGGCGTGGGCCGCGGCGAGGACGCCATAAGCGCCGTCGTAACGTCCCGCCGTCGGCTGTGAATCCATGTGCGAGCCCACCACCACGAACGGCGCACCTGGCACGGCTTCGTAGAGGCCCCACTGGTTGCCGGTGTGGTCGAACTTCACCGTGAAGCCGTGCTCCTCCAAGAGACCGGCGAGCCAGCGGCGCTGTTCGCCGTCGGGAATGGTTGCGGCTTGGCGGTCCACGCCGCCGTTCGCCGTGGCACCGAAGGCGCTCATGGTCCGGAAGTCCTGCACGAAAGCGGTGTCCTGGGCGGTGAAACTTGTGGTGGTTGTCATGGTCTCCCCTATGAGTGGGCCGCGAACGAACTTTCACGGGAAAGTTCAGCGTTGAAGCCGGTTGATTGATAGGTAAATCGGCCTCCGACGGCGGTGGCCAGGACGTGAAGTTCGCTGATGTCCAGTGCCGTCAAAGGTGAGGCAGAAAGGACGGTGAAGTCGGCCAATTTGCCAGCTGAAAGGGTGCCCTTCTTGCCCAGGGACCCTGTGGCTGCGGCGGCTCCGCTGGTGTAAGCGGCGAGGGCCTGCTGCGGAGTGAGGCGTTCGGCCGGGTTCCCGAAGACGGCCCCGGACCCGGTCCGGCGGTCCACGAACGCCTGCATGCCGCGGAGCACGTTTCCGTCGGCGACCGGCCGGTCCGAGCTTCCCGCGAGCACCACTCCGGCTTCCAGGAAACTGGCTGCCCGGTAGGCCCACGGCAAGCGGTCCGGCCCGAGGGACGCGGTCATCCCGTCACCGCCTTCGCGGAAGAAGCTTGCCTGGGGTGTCACGGCAATTCCTGCGTCCGCGAGCCTTGCCAGCTGCTCAGGGCGCGTCATGGAGGCGTGCTCGATCCTGTTGGGCAAGCGGCGCTGCCCATACTGAGCCTGGCAATCCGTGATGATGTCCACCGCGAGGTCCACGGCCCTGTCACCGATGGCGTGGGCTGCGATGGACCACCCGGCGGCGTAGGCGGCTTCGATGCGTTCCCGCAGCTGGGCGGGGTCCGCTTGGAAGTAGCCAACGTTGCCGCGGTTGTCCTTGTGGCCGTGGCTGCAGAACTCGTGGCTCACGGCTGCGGTTTCGCCCAGAAGTGAGCCATCCAGGAAAACCTTTGCCGGGCCCAGGGACAAGTAGTCATTCCCGAATCCGCTGGTGATGCCAAGATCCAGCCCGGCCGGGGCCGCACCGGGACTGTCAGATGCATGCCCGCCCAACCCGTGCAGCACATCCAGCACCGGCATGACCTGGGCACGGGCATGCAACCGGCCGTGGGCGGAGGCGCTCTGGTAGGCGGCAAGCTCGGCCGGGCTGTGCCCGATCCACCCGCCGCCCACCCCGGCCTCAGTGAAACTCGTGATGCCCTCGGAGGCGTAGAACAGCGTGGCCCTCTCAAGGGCGGCCTCGATGTCCTCCAACGAATACGGCAGGATCAGCTGCTGGATCAGTTCCTGGGCCGTCTCTTGGACCAGCCCCGTGGGATGTCCCGCCGCGTCGCGGACGATCGCTCCGCCGTCGGGATCCGGGAACGACGGCGACTCGGCACCTGCCAGCCGCAGCGCGGCGGTGTTGACCACGGCCATATGCCCGGAGTTGTGCCGCATGAACAGCGGCCGCTCCCCCGTGATGCGGTCCAGCTCGGCGATGTCCGGGAAGGCCCCGCCGTGCTGGGTCTGGCTGAAGCCGGTAGCGAAAAGCCAGCCCACGCCGTCGATCCCCGAGTGAGTAACAGCACCGCGGAGAAGCTCATACAGCTCCTCCAGGCCGCGGGCACCGGACACGTCCAGCTCCGCAAGGCCCAGCCCGAACCACGTGGTGTGGCAGTGGGCATCGATGAAGCCTGGAGTGACGGTGGCACCGCCAAGGTCCAGGACCTCAACGGCGTCCAAACCATCAAGGTCGTCGTCCAGGCCCACGATGCGCCCCTGCCAGATGCCCAGCGAACTGGCCACCGGGTGGTCCGGATCCATGGTGATGATGTCTGCGTTCCGCAGGAGGAGGTCTAGTTTCATGTCAGGTTCTAGCGGTGGGAGGTGGTGACGGACTTGATGCGCGTGTAGTCCTCAAGTCCATAGACAGAGAGGTCCTTGCCCGTACCCGAATGCTTGAATCCGCCGTGCGGTGCTTCGGCCGGGATCACCTGGTGGCAGTTGATCCAGACGGCTCCGAAGTCCAGCTCCATGGACACACGAGTGACCACGCCGTGGTTCTCGGACCACACGCTGGATGCCAGGGCGTACTTGGTGCCGTTGGCGAGTTCGATCGCTTCCTCCTCGGTGGCGAACGGCTGAACGGTCAGCACGGGGCCGAAGATTTCGTCGCACACTACCTCGTCTGTCTGGAAGACGCCGTCGATCACCGTCGGCTCAAAGTGGAAGCCTGTCCCGGTGCGCTTGCCGCCGGCGAGGACGCGGGCGTTGGCAGGCAGGCGGGACATGAAGCCCTCCACCCGATCCAACTGCGCGGCACTATTGAGTGGACCGAGGTCCGATCCCACTTTCAAAGCAGCAGCAGCGTCAGCCAGGGCAGCCGCGAACTCCGTATGAATATCCTGGTGGACCAGGACGCGGGTCACCGCAGTACAGTCCTGCCCGGCGTTGAAGAAGGCAGCCAGGGCGATTTCGCTGGCGGTCCGCTGGATATCGACGTCGGCAAACACCACAGCGGGCGCCTTGCCGCCCAGCTCCAGGTGGACATCCTTGAGGGTTTTGGACGCCGCGGACATGACCTGCGCACCGGCCCGGGTGGAGCCCGTAATGGAGACCATCTCCGGGATGTCATGCTCCACCATCGCGGCACCGGCCTCGCGGCCGCCGCACACGATGTTCACTACGCCTGCCGGGTAAACCTGCTGTGCCAGCTCACCCAGGACCAGGGTGGACCAGGGGGTGGTGTCGGCAGGCTTGAGGACCAAGGTGTTGCCCGCAGCCAGGGCCGGACCAATCTTCCAGATGGCCATCATGAACGGGTAGTTCCACGGCGTAATCTGGGCCACCACACCAATGGGTTCGCGCCTGATGGTGGAAGAAAAACCCTCCACGTATTCGGTCTGGGCCGTACCGGAAACCACCCGGCATGCCCCGGCGAAGAAGCGCAGTTGGTCCGCGCCGCGCAGGATTTCAAGCTCTTTGGTGAGTGCGGCAGGCTTTCCGGTGCAGGCCACCTCAGCCTCGAGCAGACGGTCAACGTTCGCCTCGATGAGGTCGGCCAGCTGCAACAGCAGCGACTGGCGCGTTCCCGGCGTCGTGCGCTTGTAGCTCTTGAAAGCTGCGGCAGCGGCCTGGAAGGCGGCGTCGACGGCGGCAGCGTCACTGTCCGGCGCGGTGCCGATCTGCTGGCCCGTGGCGGGGTCGAAGAACGGCAGGCTGGCCGCGGCGTCCACGGACTCGCCGTTGATGATGTTCTGAAGCTGGATCACGGTAAGGGCTCCGGTCAGTTGGTTGAGGTCTTGGGGGAACGCGTGGTGGGGTCCTGCGGCAAGTGCAACAGGGCCGGGAGGCCGGAGTCGACGGCGCGGCGGAACGCGGCCGCGAAGTCTTCCGTTCGCTCCACCCGCTCGCCGTAGCCGCCGTAGGAACGGGCGAGTGCGGCGAAGTCCGGGTTGGTCATGTGCGTACCTGAGGGCCGGTCCGGGTAATGCGCTTCCTGATGTTCGCGGATGGTGGCGAAGATGCCGTTGTCCACCACCAAGACGATGAACGCGGCGCCGTAGCCCATGGCCGTGGCGATTTCCTGGCCGTTCATCATGAAGCAGCCGTCGCCGGCCACGGAAATGACCTGACGGCCGGGATATGCCAGCGAGGCTGCCACGGCTGCGGGAATGCCCATGCCCATGGCCCCGTTGCGCGGAGCGGCCAAGGAGTTGGCCGAGTTGTGGCCCAGGTACCGGGCGGGCCACAGGGCGTGGTTTCCCGCACCGAAGGTGAGGACGGCGTCGTCGGCCATTTCCTTTGTGAGGACCTCCATGGCGACGCCCAGGTCCACACCGATACCGCCGTCGGGCCGGGGCGTGGAGAAGGTGAGCTGCTCGGCGCGGGCGCTGGCGAACCAGCCTTCCTGGCGTTCGCCAGCCGCATGAGTGCCAGCCAACGCGGTGGCGAACGCGGCGACGTCCGCGATGATGTGCTGGTCCACCCGGCCGAAGTGGCCCAGGAGGTTTGCGTCGGCGTTGACCACGACGGTCTCGGCGTCGAGTCCGCGTTTGTAGCCATCGGAGAGGACGTCGCCGCGGACACAGCCCACAAAAACGAGCAGATCGGCGTCGTCCAGGCGCTGGGCGTTGGCGTCGCTGCGGCCGTAGCCCAAGTAGCCGGCGTAGGCGTCACTGCGGTGGGGAACGGCGTCGTAAGCCCTGAAATCGGCAACCACCGGGACGCTGTGTCGGCTCGCCCAGGCGGCCAGCTGCTCGCCGGACTCCTGGGTCCAGCCTTCACCGCCGACGACGGCCAGCGGCTTGCGTGCCTTCTCCAGCTTCTGGGTCAGCTCAGCCAGCTCCGCGGGGGCCGGCTCTGGACGGGCAATCCTGCGGGGTTCGACGGTGGCGTTCTCCACCACATGCACCAGCACGTCCTCCGGCAGGCCGATCACCACGGGTCCGGGGCGTCCGCTGAGGGCGGTGAAGATGGCGTCGTCCACCACGCGGGCGGCGGAAGCTGCGTCGTCGAGCGTCACTACTTTCTTGGCTGTGCTGCCGAACCAGGCGTTGATGTCGAACTCCTGGAACGACTCGCGGCCACGGTCGGCCACCGGGATCAGGCCGACGAACAGGATCAGCGGAGTGGCATCCTGGTAGGCGGTGTGTATGGCGATGAAGGCATTGGCTGCGCCCGGGCCACGGGTCACCATGGCGATGCCGGGAAGCTCAGTGAGCCGGCCTTCGGCCAGTGCCATGAATCCGGCGCCGCCTTCCTGGCGGGCCACCACGTTCTGGATCGGCGAACCGTGCAGGCCATCCAGGACGTCGAGGAAGCTCTCACCCGGCACGGTGTAGACGCGCTTGACGCCTGCCCGTTCCAGTTGGCCAACAATCAAGTGGCCGGCAGTGGTTGTGCTCAATGCTTCATTCCTTCTTCTTCGATGGAAAGGGCGGGGAGGAACAGGCCGGAAAGTGCCGTCAGTGCGGACACGACCAGCAGGATGATGGCGCCGGGCCAGAAGGAGTTGTTGGCGGCCACCAGCGCGGTGGCGATCAGCGGCACGAAGCCGGAGATAACGCCCGCAGTGTTGGAAGTGATGGCGACGCCGGTGTAGCGGACCTTCGTGGCGAACAGGGCAGTCAGCGCGGTGCCGGAGACGGCGTATGGGATGGAGAGGACAGCAACGCCGATCATCATGCCTAGGACCACCAGGACGGGGTTGCGGGAGTCGATGGCCAGGAAAACGGGAACTGCGATAGCGGCCGAGGCAACACCGCCCCACAGGATGACCTTACTGGCGCCGAACTTTTCGCCGAGCCGCCCGGCCCAGATGAGGGCGCCGATCTCAAGTGCTGCAGCCAACAGGGTGCCCAAGAGCAGGAGTTCGGAGGGCAGCTTGAGCACCTTGGTGCCGTAGAAGACCACAAAGCTGGTGATGAGGTAGAAGCCACCGATGCCGAGCAGCGCCGAGCACATGCCCACCAGGATCTGGCGCCAGCTGTTCTTCAGAACTCCACGGATGGGAGCATGTTCGGTCTCACCGGACTCCATGAGGGCTTCGAATTCGGGTGATTCGCTCAGGCGGCTGCGGATCCAGAGTGAGATTGCCAGCAGCGGGATCGCGGCGATGAACGGGATGCGCCAGCCCCACGCGTCAAAGTTGCTCTGACCCACCAGGAACAACATGCCGAAGAAGCCACCGGAAGAAAGGATGGTACCGATCGGGGAACCGATCTGCGGCAGGGCCGCGTAGCGTGCACGCTTCTCCACAGGAGCGTTTTCGACGGCGATGATCACCGCCCCGCTCCACTCACCGCCGACTGCGAGGCCCTGAACGATGCGCAGGGCCACCAGGAGAATAGGCGCCGCCAGGCCGATGGTCATGTAGTTCGGAAGCAGACCGATGAGGCCGGTGACAATGCCGATACCCACGATGGTGACCATGAGGATCTTCTTGCGACCCACCTTGTCACCCAGGGCGCCGAAGATGAAACCACCGATGGGGCGGGCCACGAAGCCGACGGCCAAGGTAGCGAAGGATCCCATGGCTGCGACAAAAGGGTCTTGGGAAACGAAGAACTGTGCGTTGAACACCAGCGCAGCAGCTGTGGTGAACAGGAAGAAGTCGTACCATTCCAGCGCAGTACCCACCAGGGCCGCGAGGGCCACCTTCTTGGTGACGCTTTCATCGACGACGCGTACTGCCTTGGGACTGGTGTCCGTGGCTCCGCTGACCGTGCTTGCCATTGTTGCTCCATGAGTGCGAACGGGACCGGACGTTGGGGATGCCCGGGCAAATTTGTGTGACTCAATCCATAGTGCCAGTAGTTTTTCCCAAAATGACTAGCAATCCATCACGGAAACATGGCGCTAGAATGTGTGAATGCACAATTCAGAGACATCCGGGCACGCCGTTCGTTGGACTGAACTGGTGGATCAGCTTGAAGGCCGGCTGGACACCCTGGCCCAAGCCTTCACCACGAGGGTCCGCGAGATCCCCGAGTACGGCGAAAGCCAGGTGACGGTCCTGGAAATCCAGGAGACCGCACGGGAGACATTCCGGCGGCTAATCAGCGGCTTGAGGAATGGCAGGACGGACAGCCGTGATGGCCTGCTCGACTTCGCTTCCGACCTTGGATCCAAGCGCGCAAGGGCCGGCATTCCGCCGGAGTCCCTCACCTCTGCCGTCCGGTTGGACTTCAGCATTCTCTGGGCCGAGCTGCTGGAGATCGCCCACACCGAGGACGCCGCGTTGCTGGCCACACGGGTGGACCAGGTATGGAGTGTGGTGGACGAATTCGCCACCCGGACGCACACGAGCTACCTGACCGAGCGCGTCAGGATGGCCCAGGAAGAATCAAGCATTCAGCGCGAGTTCATTGCCCGCCTCTTCAACCAGAGCACCCCCTCGCAGGAAACCTCCGCGCAAGTGGCTTCGGCTTTGGGCATCAATCCTGAATCACGCTTCGCCTTGGTAGCGGCCAGCGGTGAACCTGGTGCACGGCTGCGGGCAGCAACGTCCCAGTTCGGATCAGGACAGCACTCCCGGCAGCGGCTGTTCCTCCATGAGTCGGGCGGCAACACGTATGTCTTCTGGGCTCTGCCTGCCACCCGGACCCGCGGTCCGGAACCCCGGGGCGAGACGCGCAGCCCGGAACCCGACAGCCAGCAGCTGCCACCCGGCGTCGTGAACGTCCCCTGCGGCTACGTGCCTGAGGTCCTTGGACTGCGCGCACTTCCCGGAGCGGCCCGCACCGCTGAAAGCCTGGCGGCGCTGCTTCGCCCCCGCGACGCCGGCCCGCTGTCGGCCGATTCGGCCTGGGCCCGGCTGGCCCAGCAGAACCTGCAGGACGCCGGCCTCGACCTTGCCGCCGAACTCGAAGAGGCTTTGGCGGAGTGCCGGGGCGGCGAGCGCGAACGCCTGCTGGAGACGGTCCGGAACTATCTGGCCACCGGCAATGTCACAGTTACCTCCGAGCAATTGTTTTGCCACCGCAACACCATTCTTAACAGGCTCAATCGATTCCAGGAACTGACGGGAATCGATCTCGCTGTTCCCGCAAAGACGGCCCGGCTGGTAGTGGCCTGGGCATGACCGGCCGCTGCCGCGTTGCTACCTGACCCTGTTTTCCGGCGGCGAAGGTGAAAAGTGACCGGAAAGGGTTGATCTCGACCCGGCTGGGGCCAAAATGAGGTCACCAAGCCACGGCGGCAGGCAGGCAGGCCCCACCAGGAGGCCCGTCGTCGGGAATTCCGTGCCCCGTGGCTTCGGTGTGTGTTTTCACATTCCCGGGCCAGTTTTGATGGGAGTTATGCCATTGATGGTGTGATCGGGCACACACCATAGTTGTAGCTACCTTGCACCGGACATTCGTCCCCGCACCGCATCCGGAGAATCAGATGGCCCATACGGTAGATACTGCCTCCGCATCATCGTCCAGGCTTGACCTGGCAAAGATGCGCAAGATTGCCCTCGCCAGCGTTATTGGCACCACCGTCGAGTGGTACGACCTTTTCGTCTTCGGGACGGCGTCGGCCCTTGTCTTCAACAAGATCTTCTTCCCCAGCTTTGATCCGATCGTCGGCACCATGCTGGCCTTCGGTACGTTCGCTTCCGCCTACATTGCCCGCATGGTGGGCGCCATCATCTTCGGCCACTTCGGTGACCGATTGGGCCGCAAGTCAATGCTGCTGGTTTCCCTCCTGACCATGGGAGCGGCTACCTTCGCCATCGGCCTGCTGCCCGACTACAACAGCATCGGCATCATGGCGCCACTTCTGTTGCTCTTCCTCCGTGTCATCCAAGGCCTGGCCCTCGGCGGCGAATGGGGCGGTGCCGTGCTCATGACAGTTGAACACGCGCCCCCTACCCGGCGCGGCTTCTACGGTTCACTGGTACAGGTGGGGGTTCCCGCCGGCACCCTGATTGCGAACGTAGCCTTCCTGATTGTTGCCTCCACGGTCAGCACCGAAGCCCTCTATTCATGGGGCTGGCGCATCCCGTTCCTGGCCTCAGTCCTCCTTGTCACTGTGGGCATCTACATCCGCCTGCACATCGAGGAAACTCCGTCGTTCCAGGCAGTCAAGACCGCCGGCGCCAAGGCGAAAATGCCGTTCGCTGCGCTGATGGCCAAGTATTGGAAGCAGGTTGTCCTCGGCGGCGTCGCAACCCTGTCCACGGGCAGCACGTTCACCCTGCTGGTAGCCTCCGGCGTCTCCTACGGCAAGAAGGAACTCGGCCACTCCGAGAGCCTGATGCTCTGGGTGGTCCTGGCTTCCTGCGTCCTGGGGCTGTTCCTCATCCCGTTCTTCGGAAAGCTATCGGACAAGTTCGGGCGCAAGCCCATCATCTTCGCCGGTGTTGCTGCCGAGGCCGCCCTCGCGTTCCCGATGTTCTGGCTCATGGACACCAAGTCGGTGGCACTGCTGTTCGTGGCCTACCTGGCCATGATGACCGCGTTCTGCGCCAACTACGGACCCATCGCCACCTTCCTGGCCGAGCTCTTCGGGTCCAAGGTCCGCTACTCCGGCCTGTCGGTGGCCTACATGCTATCCGGCCTCCTAGGCAGCGCCGCCACCCCGTTCGTCACTACCTGGTTGTTGGGCATGACGGGGCAGAGCTCCTCGATCGCCTGGTACATCATGGCCGCGGCCGGACTGTCCTTGGTTGCACTCTTCCTACTGACCGAGACCCGGTACGGCAACATCGACGCCGTCGATGAGGCACCGGCGTCCGCTGGCTCCACGGAAGCCGCGGCAGCGCGGTGACCGGCACCACCATCGGGCGCCTGGCCGGTATCCCCGGCCAGGCGCCCGCCGTCGGGCCTTTTTCCCCGGCGGTCATTGCGAACGGTTTTGTGTTCACCTCCGGCCAGATACCGGCCATCACTGGACTGGATGATCAGCCGGAGACCTTCGAAGAACAAGTCCGGCAAACCATCCAGAACCTAGACGGCGTCTTGGAAGCCGCAGGATCCAGCCTGGAGCACGTGGTCAAGGTCAACACCTACTTGACCAGCCAGGACCAACTTGAGGAGTACAACCGCGTGTACGCGGAGTACTTCGGCACCGCCAAACCGGCCCGGACCACCGTGTGCGTGAGCCTGTGGGGCGTGTCCTTGGAAATCGAATGCGTAGCTGTCCTTGCGCAGAAAGCGGAGGTAACCCCGTGAGTCCAACACTCCTGAAGGACCTGACCGACGTCAGCTACCCGACCATCGGCCACTTCCTCGAGGACGGATTCGTCTCCCCCGCTATCCAGTCCCTGCATGCAAACGTGAAAATAGCCGGACCTGCCGTCACAGTCCGAATCGCGGACCACGATGCCATCGCCATGAACCACGCACTCCTGGCACTCCGGCCGGGCGACGTCCTGGTGGTGGACATGCTCGGAGACCACCATCATGCGCCCGTGGGGGCCGTCACGGCAGCCGCGGCACTCGCACAAGGTGCTGCCGCCGTCGTGGTTGATGGCATGGCCACTGACGTTCTGGAACTGCGGCAGACAGGTCTGCCGGTGTTTGCCCGCGGGACATCGTGCCTCACTACCAAACGGCTCCATGGCACAGGTTCCGCCGTCAATGTCCCTGTGCGCTGCGGAGGGACAGAGGTCAACCCCGGCGACCTGGTGCTCGGAGACGACAACGGACTGATTGTTCTTTCACCGGAAACTGCCCGGGATGTCCTGGAAAGAGCGCTGCAATCGGACGCCGCGGAGCCCGCCATCCTTGCCCGCATAGCATCCGGGGAACCGCTCGAGTCGATCCTGGCCCTCTAATACTGCCGAGAGCGTAACCACGCAGCCACGGCAGCGCCGCCAAGGAAGTTCGGCGGGTGATGCGGTAGAACTTAACCATGAGCGTACGTACACCCGACCCGTATCCAGGCTGGCTTTCTGACGAAGACCTCTTCGAAGCCCGCGGCCGACTCCCCATGGTCTATGTGGAGGCCGTTCCGGTCAGGCTGGATCCGCTCGGCTATGTCAATGAGGTGGGCACACTCCTGCAGGGCGACGCCGACGGAAACATGGTCCGCTACCTCGTCTCCGGCCGCGTTCTGTACCGCGAAACCATCCGCGCAGCACTGCTGCGGCACATGGAAAAGGACCTCGGCCCCTTGGCCTTCCCGCAGCTGCCCATCAGCCCCGTTCCTTTCACGGTGGCCGAGTACTTCCCTGCCCCGTCACAGACAGGCTTCACCGATGATCGCCAACACGCCGTCTCGCTGGCCTACGTCATCCCCGTCACCGGTGAATGTGAACCGCGCCAGGACGCCCTGGAACTGACGTGGATGACGCCCCAAGAGGTGCTGAGCGATAACGTCCAGCAGGAATTCGACGGCGGTCGCGGGAACCTCGTGCGGCAGGCACTGGCTTTCTCGGGCATCGTTCTCTAGCGGGTCCCGGCCCTTGCGCCGGCTGGTCTTTGTAGACTGGACGGCGGACCCCACGAGAACCAAAGGATTTCCGATGACTCACAGCCCAGCCACACAGCAGTACAGAGAAAAGCAGGCTGGGGACCTGCAGCCCGGCGATTTTGTGTTCCCGCCCGGGGATGGCCCGGCCGAGGAAATCGCCGCCGTTGAGGTGCAAAACGACGATTACGGCGTAGCAGCGCTGCTGCTGGTAACAATGGTGGACGGCGGCACGGTGCGGATCGCTACAGGGTCCAGTGTTCCTGTGGGCGACGGTGTTCCGGCCGACTCCGGCGCGGACTCAAGCGCCTCGGACTCCTCCGCCGACGCAGCCCTGAACGCCACCACCGCTTCCGAGTCCGGCGACTCCCGCACCAGCACCCCCGCGGAAGGCGACGCCCAAGCGCAAGCCGGAGCCGCCGTCGTCGTGCTTCCCCGCCCGGAGACCCCACCAACGTACACCGGCCCCACCGCCGAGGAGCTTGCGCTCATTCCGGAGCCCGACGGCACACCCGAAGCCGTGGTCCGTGCCGCGGCCGCCAACCACAAGGGCAAGAACGGCGTGCAGGTCCTGGCGGAACGGCTGGCGAAGGGCATCAACACCAAATCCGGGAGCTGCCTCCGGGACCTCAGTGATCTTGCCTTCGACCTGTGCATCGTGCTGCGCGATCCGGACCACGCGTTGGCCGTGGCCGATCTGCTGAACGTGCTGCCCTTTGACGGCAACCTGGACCGCTGGGCCTCGATCGAACGGGCGCTGGCGCTGTCCAGTTTCATCTGCCGCGAAGCCGGCCAATCCGAGCGCGCCGCTGTGTACGAGAAACTGCTGCGTGCGCCTGAGTCCCAGGAAGAAGACCCCTTCAAGGCCCGGATCAACGCCCGCGTGCGCCAGCGCTCACTCAACGAACCCAACCTGTATGACAAGGAAATCTTCCGTGCGGTCGACAATGGGAATCGTGAGGCCGAGCGCGAATGGCGGTTCCTCCGGCTTGAAGCGCTGATGTTCCTGCGCGCCCACGGGGGCTCCATGACCATCGGCGAGGAAGAGCTGGCCCGGCGGATCGGCAACGAACTGGAATCGGTCCGCGCCTAACCGTCATTGGGGGCTGTCAAGACCTGTTATGTAGGCGCCAACGACGGTAGATTCGGGTCCATGACGAACAATCTGAGCGTTGTGGTTAATGCCGACGCGCAGCAGGTTTGGACAATGCTGCGCGAACCGTCGCTGGTGGCTCAATGGCACGGCTGGGAAGCTGACGATCTCACCGACGAAATCAAACAAATTTACTTCAACACCGATGTGGTGGAGGGGCCCGATCACACAAGCCTGACCGTCAACGGCGGTGACATTTTTGAGCTCCACCCGGTCTCCGGAGGCACCGAAGTGAAGGTCACCCGGGCCGCCTTGGACCACAATTCGGAATGGGCGGACTGGGACGAGGACATCACCCAGGGCTGGCTCACATTCCTGCACCAGCTGCGTTTCGCCTTGGAACGGCACCCCCACGGGCACCGCAGGACGCACTTCCTGTCCCTGCCCGGCAAAGGCGGGCCTGCGATCGAAAAATTGGGGCTCGGTGATCTTCCACCCGTTGGGGAGGAATACTCGCTCACGCTTGCCACCGGGGAGAAGATCTCCGGCAAGGTGTGGTTCAAGAGCCGGCACCAAGTGGGCCTCACCGTTCACAGCTACGCCGAGCACGGGGACGGGCTGCTGATCGTGGCCGAGCAACTGCCCATTCCGGAGAAAAGGCCCGACGGCGGCTCCATGGTGATTGCCTCCACTTACGATTTGGGGGCCCACACTTTGGCGGACATCCGGTCCTCGTGGGACAACTGGAAAGCTGAGAAGTACGGGTCCTAGGGTTTGTCCGGCGGGTTACTCACGGTAAAGCTGGCACACTTGGAAGCGTGCCAGCTTCCTCATCTGCCCCTGCATCTTCCCCTACGCTGCCCGGTTTGTCCCACAGGCAATCCGAGTTCTCCTTTTCGGTGGGCCAGCGCCTGACCGAGACGTGCTCGCCGTCGGACGCCCAGATAGCCGCCAACGGCGGTTCTTTCCTGGGCCGCACCGGAACCATCACCACGCCGCACGGAACCATTCAGACGCCCGCGTTCATCGCCGTCGGAACCAAAGCCACGGTCAAAGCCGTACTGCCCGAGTCCGTTGCGGACCTTGGCGCGCAGGCCGTGCTGGCCAACGCGTACCACCTGTACCTGCAGCCGGGAGCGGAAATCCTGGACGCCGCGGGCGGACTGGGTGCCTTCATGAACTGGTCCGGGCCGACCTTCACCGACTCCGGCGGATTCCAGGTGATGAGCCTGGGCTCGGGGTTCAAGAAGGTCATCGATATGAAGAATGTGGACAGCTCCGGGCCTGATGACGCTGTGGCTCCGGGCAAGGAACGGCTGGCACACATTGACGACGACGGCGTCTGGTTCAAGTCGCACCTCAACGGGGACCGGCACCGCTTCTCCCCTGAGATTTCCATGCAGGTACAGCACCAGATCGGCGCGGACATCATGTTCGCCTTCGACGAGCTGACCACGCTGCAGAATTCGCGGGCCTACCAAGAGGAGTCGCTGGAACGGACCCGGTTGTGGGCGCTGCGGTGCCTGGAGGAGCATGCTTCCCTAACCGCCTCCCGCGAGGGCAAGCCGTACCAGGCCCTGTTCGGGGTGATCCAGGGAGCCCAGTATGAGGACCTGCGCCGCAAGGCATGCCAGGACCTCGGCGCCATGCCCTTTGACGGGTACGGGATCGGCGGTGCGCTGGAGAAGGAGAACCTGGGCACTATTGTGCGCTGGTGCAATGAGGAATTGCCGGAGAACAAGCCACGGCACCTGCTGGGCATCTCCGAGCCGGACGATATCTTCACGGCAATCGAGAACGGCGCCGACACTTTTGACTGTGTCTCCCCCACCCGTGTGGCCAGGAACTCCGCGTTCTACACGCCCTTTGGCCGGTTCAACCTGTCCGGGGCTAAGTACAAGGCCGATTTCGGACCACTGCAGGATGGCTGCGACTGCTACACGTGCGTGAACTACTCGCGCGCCTACATCCATCACCTGTTCAAGGCCAAGGAAATGCTCTCGGCAACGCTGATCTCCATTCACAACGAGCGCTTCGTGGTGAAGATGGTGGACGACGCCCGCCTGGCCATCGAATCCGGGGAGTTCTTCGAGTTCAAGGCGGAGACCCTGGGCCGGTACTACTCCTAGTCGCGCCGAGATCGCCGGAGCCGTTGTCCACATAACGACTGCGGGGGCTACTTTCGGCGTCCAGCCTGCCTAAGGCTGGGGTGATGAGTCAGAAACCGACTGCTACCCTCCCCCAACTTGGAGCCCTTTGGCGCACCAGGCAGCTCAATGAACTGGGACTCAGTTCACGGGCAATCGGCACGCTGGTCCGCCAGGGTGACCTCATCCGAGTGCGCCACGGCTGTTATATACGCCGCGCGGCATGGGCAAATCAGCCGGATGACGTCCGCGGCAAGCTACTGATCCACGCACATGCACACGGAACCCTCACCACGTCCACCGACGGCTATGTTTATAGCCACACGTCGGCGGCGAGGCTGCACGGACTTTTTCTGTGGAACGTGGATCAAACCATCCACGTCACACTTCCCACCAACCCATCCAGTGAGCGCCTCGGCAAAGATGTTCGCGGGCACAAACTACGGTTGCCGCCTTCCCAGATCACCACTGTGGAGTTCCTCCGGGTCACCGACCTTGAGCGGACTGTTCTGGACTGTGCCAAGACTCTGAATTACCGGCAAGCGTTGATCATCATGGATCACGGGCTGCGGCTCGGAGCGGACAAGCAGCTCATGCAAGCCCACTCAAGTACTTTCTCCGGACGACGAGGCTGCCGTACCTTGCAGAGATGCCTGGCCAATGCTGACCCCAGTTCCGAATCTCCTGGCGAAACTCTGTGCCGGGAACTACTCGCCCGCCTCAAATTGCCCATGCCCACGGCGCAAGTGGAAGTGCAAAGTCGGGTTGGTCGGCACCGGATGGACTTCGCATGGAAGAAAGAGAAGGTGGCCCTTGAATTCGACGGGGAGGTCAAGTACTTCAAGTACGCCCGCACTGACCGGGTGATCTTTGAGGAACGACGCCGGGAGAAGGCTTTGGTAGAGGACGGCTGGTTCTTCATCCGGGTGGAATGGAAGGACCTGTTTCAGGAGCAGGAGTTCAAAGCGCGTGTTCTGAAAGCGCTCAGGAGATGAGGGTGGCCAGAGCAGCGCGAGAACGCCGGAGCAGCGAACTCACACGTTTCCGGCGAACTCAGCACAAGCCTAGGCTGCGGCTGCCCCGTAGCTCGGTTCGCGCTTCTTGATCCAACCAACCACCAGCACAGTGACCGGGACGAACAGGAACTCCACGGCGGTCTTGTACACGAAGCCAACCAGGACGTAGTTCAGGAACGAACCCGCGTCAGTGATGCCAATGACGGACGCTGCGATGCTGCAGAAAATCAGGGTGTCCACGAATTCGCCCACCACGGACGAGCCCATCAAGCGCGCCCAGAGGCTCTTTTCGCCGGTGCGGGCCTTCATCTTCACCAGGATCCACGAGTTGATGGTCTGTCCTGCCAGGAATGCGAGCAGGGAAGCGAGCACGATCTGCGGCACGGGACCAAGGGCGCCCTCAATGGCAGCCTGCTTGGCGGTTCCGTACTCGTCGTTGAAGCCGGGCAGCACGATGATGATCCAGTAGCAGAGCGAGGCGAAGACCGACAACGCAAAGGAGGTAATGATCGCCTTGCGGGCAACTTTGAAGCCGTAGACCTCGCTCATCACGTCACCCAGGATGTAGGCGAGGGGGAAGAGGAAGAACCCGCCGTCGGTGATGATCGGCCCGAGCACAACGCCCTTGGAGGCGCCGATGTTGGACAGGATCAGCACCACGGCCATGATGGCCAGCATGATGCCGAAATACGGGGAGCCGATCGACGCAAAGTGCGGCGCGGGCTTGCTCAAGGTACTGGAGCCTGAGGGCGAGGGCATGGGTCATCCATTTCGTAGTGGTTCGCGCAGGCCCCCTTATTGAGGGTGCCCCGCTGTATTAGCACTGTGGTTGGTGGGGCATTCGGCCCGGCACCGGTTCCATTCTCCCACCACGCACCTTCTCTCACATCCCACCCCCTTTCGGGCCACCTTCTCTCACATCCCGCGGGCCTAAACCAAACGCTCGATCACATAAACTTTTGAACACGTTCAGAACTCGTGACATACTTATTCTTGAACACGTTCAAAACTTCATGCAAGGAGCAGCTGATGGCAGCAAAGAGTGAACAGACCCGGCAACTGGTGGCCGATGTGGCGCTGAAGATGTTCCGTGAGATCGGCTTCGAGAAGACCACAATGCGCGCCATTGCACAGAAGGCCGGAGTCTCGGTGGGCAACGCCTACTACTACTTCGCTTCCAAGGACGAGCTGGTCCAGGAGCTGTACATCCAAGTCCAGGATGAGCACGCCGTCGTTGCGGCGCAGGCGCTTGAGGGCGTCCAGGATCTCTCAGGGCGCTTGAAAGCCGTGCTGCACACCGGCGTCGACGTCATGTCTCCGTACCACCAGTTCGGTTCCGACTTCATCGCGACGGCGATCCGGCCGTCGTCGCCCGTCAACCCGTTTGGCGAGGCGTCCACCGCCGCCCGCGAGGCCTCACTCGCAATCTTCCGTTCCGCCGTCGACGGTTCCTCCCCCGCCGTCGCCAAGAAACTGCGCGGCGATCTGCCCGAACTGCTGTGGTTGGCGTACATGGGCGTGGCGCTGTTCTGGGTTTATGACCGGTCCGAAGGCCAACGCCGCACACGCAAACTGATCGACGGCGCTGCCCCGCTGGTGGCTCGCGGCCTGTCGCTGGCGAAGATTCCCGGCGTGAGCAAAGTGTTCGACGACGTTTTGGGGCTCGTACGCAGCGTCAAGGAAGACTCATGATGCCGCGGACGGTGGTGATCGCAGGTGCTTCCGGCTTCATTGGCAGTTACTTCAGGCGTCGGTTTCTTGAAGAAGGCTGGCAGGTCAGGACGGTGGGGCGTGACGCTTCGGCTGACGCACAATGGGACGACGACGGCGCCATCACCAAAGCGCTGGACGGCGCCGAACTGCTGGTGAACCTCGCTGGACGGTCTGTGAATTGCCGTTACGACGAGAAGCACCGGCGGGAGATTCTGGACTCCCGGGTTCTGACCACTCGTGCGTTGGGCCGGGCTGTGGCTGCTTGCGCCGAACCGCCCCGGACGTGGATCAACTCAAGTACGGGAACCATCTATAGGCATGCGGAAGATCACCCACAATCAGAGGTTTCGGGCGAAGTGGGCAGCGGGTTCTCCGTGGATGTGGCCCGCGCTTGGGAGAACGAGTTAGCGGCTGCCGTTGTGCCGGCTACGCGGAAGGTTCCGCTACGCATTGCGATCGTGTTGGGGGCTGGCGGGGTCATGAGCCCCCTCCGGAACCTGGCCCGGCTTGGCCTTGGTGGGCACATGGGCCCGGGCACGCAGAAGTTCAGCTGGATCCATGTGGAGGATTTGTTCGGTGTGGTGGTATTTATCCACGCGGATGCCGGAGTGACGGGTCCGGTGAACGCGGCAACGCCCTACCCCGTGGACAACCGGGGGCTGATGTCACTTGTTCGGCAAAGTATGGGTGTCCCCTTTGGCATTCCCACTCCAGCGTGGCTGCTCGAGGCCGGAGCCGTTCTGATCCGCACGCAAACGGAGCTGGTGCTGAAGAGCAGATGGGTGGAGCCCCGCAAGTTGCTCGACGCAGGATTCTCTTTCCAGTACCCCGCCCTGGCTGGTGCGCTGAATCAGATCGCCAAGGCGTCCAGATGAGCGCGACTAACTCTCCGGCATTATGGCCCTACGATGCCAAGGACCGCGTGGTCCTGGGGTGGAAGGGACTTTTAGTTGGCATTCTCGTGGCCGACGTTGCATTCTTTCTTTTCTGGGCGATCCCGTCCTTGAGTTCAACCCCAAGTCACGCCAGCTACACGCTGTCCATTACGCTCGCCGCAATGATCATCGGGTTTATCCCCATCGGTGCAGTTGGCGTAGCCGTGGCGTGGCCTTTGGGTCTGGCCCTCCGGCCTGTCCGCAACCAATGGCTCCACGTCGCAGCATTCTTCGCAGCCGGGGCAATTATTTGCGTCCCGTTCGGTGGTTTCTGGAGCGCCACAGCATGGGCCTTTCCGCTGAGCATTGCCTTCGCTTCAGGAATCGCCCGACTATCCGTGTGGAAACTCGTCCGCACCAACCACCAACGCTCGCTCACATAATGAACTGCTCC